>JAZRNR010000066.1:0-7464 GCA_045648305.1 Acutalibacteraceae bacterium | reverse complement strand
CTCTTTCTTTTTTTGTCATTATGCTCACCTCCGTTAAAATTATATCAAAATAAGCCCGCTTTTGCAAGAAAACAAAGTGTCACTTTTTCACTTTAGCTTATTGAATTTTATTTTCAGTATGTTATAATCAAGTTACCTATTTTGTTTAAAAGCGAGGCAAGTTCTATGAAAGAAAAAATCAATGTAGCCGTTATCGGCATCGGCAACCGCGGCAGCGGAATGCTCAGCACAATCTGTATGATGGACGATGTTGATGTTATCGGCGTTTGTGACGAATACGAAGACAGAGCTCAGGACGGTATCAGACGTGTTGAAGAGAAAAAGGGTTATAAACCTTTTGCAACAACAAATTACAAGGAAATCTTTGAGCTTGAGGGTCTTGACAGCGTTTATATCGCAACAGACTGGTCAACTCACGTTAAAATCGCTATTGAAGCTATGAAAAAGGGCATCCCTGCTGCTTCAGAGGTTGGCGGAGCTTACACACTTGAAGAGTGTTGGGAAGTTGTTGATACATACGAAAAAACAGGCGTATGGGCAATGTTTATGGAAAACTGCTGCTACGGTGAACGTGAGCTTATGATTCACAATATGGTTCGTGACAATAAGTTCGGAAAGATTGTTGCTTGCTCAGGTAAATATGCTCACGACCTTCGTGACGAGGTTTGCTACGGTACAAAGAACAGACACTACCGCCTTCGTAACTATATTTCAAGAAACTGCGAAAACTATCCGACTCATGCGCTCGGCCCCATCGCAAAGCTCCTTGATATTAACAGAGGTAACCGTTTCACTTCTCTTAAATCAGTTTGTTCAGGTTCATACGGTCTTAAGGATTTTGTCAAGAAGCATAAGGATCTTCACGATGAACTTAAAAAGACAGAATTTGCTCAGGCTGATATTGTAAAGACATTTATCACAACAGAACGCGGTGAGGTTATCGACCTTACTCTTGATACTTGTCTTCCACGTTTCTACAGCAGAGGCTATACAATCAGAGGTCTTAAGGGTCTTTATCAGGAAGACGGCGATATGGTTTACTTCGACAAAGAAAGCTACAGAAAAAAGGAATGGGATCAGTCCAATTTCTGGGGCAACGCTAAGAGATATGAAAGAAAGTACAACCACGATCTTTGGAAAAACACAACAAAGGAAATGATGGAAGCAGGTCACGGCGGTATGGACTGGCATGTTCTTCGTGCATGGGTTGAAACTGTCAAGAACGGCACTCTTCCGCCGATCGACGTTTACGATATGGCTGCATGGATGTGCATTACAGCCCTCAGTGAGCAGTCACTCAAGAACAACGGTGAAACTGTTGAAATTCCTGATTTTACACGTGGTAAGTATAAGAACCGCGAGCCTCAGGATGAAACTCCTTACACAATTAAATAATTAAGGGCGTGTTATTATGTTGAAGTCAATTATTTCCGCATTTATGGCAATCATCACCTTCTTCGGCACATGGGGTGCTTCACTTATGAATCCCGTTGCTCCCGAAGATAAAAGCGACTTTGTACCCGTTCTCCGTTTTATGGTTGCGAGTGACACTCATGTTCTTGCAGCTAACGACAAGCAGTCAAGACGTATTCAGAAAGCTCTCAAGATGAGTTATGCAATCGCTGAAGCTGACGAGAATTACAAAACACTTGACGGTGTTATTTTTGCAGGTGATACAACTGACGACGGTCTTCAGTCACAGCGTTGTGCATTCAAGAGTGCAATCGACAGCGTAATCAAGCCTGAAACTCAGGTTATGCCGCTTCTTGCTCAGGCTCACGACGGCGGAACTTACGATTATGAATCGCTTGATTATTTCAAGATGCTTCACGATATGGATGCAACGGATAATCACTACGTAATCAACGGTTACCATTTCATCACAATGTCACGTGCATATGTTGACGGTGTACGTTATGCTGATTATCAGCGTGAATAGCTTAAGGCAGAGCTTGATAAGGCTGTTGCAGATGATCCGACAAAACCGATTTTCTTCGCACAGCACGAGCACGTTGATAAAACTGTTTACGGCAGCTCGGATTTTGAAGGCTGGGACGATGAATTTTTCAAGGATATCTTTATGCAGTATCCTCAGCTCGTTCATTTCTCAGGACATTCACACTATCCGCTCAGCGACCCGCGTTCACTCTGGCAGGGCGAATTCACGGCAATCGGCACAGGTTCTCTTTATTATGTAGAGCTGACTGTTGAAGATGTTCGTACATATCATCCCGAAAACCACAAGGGTGAGGCACAGTATTGGATTGTTGAGGTTGACGCGAATAACCGTGTAAGACTTATCGGTATCGACCTTGAAGAAGAAAAGGTGCTTGTTGAGTATATTCTCGATAACCCTGCAGACCCCGCAAACCGCGAATACACTCCCGAAAAGCAGTCGGCACGATCAAAGGCTCCTGTTTTTGCAGAGGATGCCAATATTTCTGCAAAAACATCAGTTGGAAAAACAAGCCTTACATTCGATTCTGCAAAGTCGGTTGACGGTATGCCGGTTTACCTTTACAGAATTCTTGTTAAGGATACGGACGGTAACGAGGTTTACAACGATTGGTACCTTCCGAGATATTACTCAGCAACGGTTGATGAAACCAATACAGTGAATATCGGCAAGCTTGCCAAAGGCGAATACACAGTAACAATTACTGCTGAAACGGTATATGGCGTCAAGTCAGCACCCGTTGAAGCAAACTTCAGCAAATAAATAAAACCAAAGCGACAAGGACTGAATCCTTGTCGCTTTTTGTATGTGGTGATGTAACAGATAAATTAGGGTTTGTAGAGTTCTTTTATTTCGCACAATCTGATTCTGTGTTCGTAGGGGCGATTCACGAATCGACCACTAAATCATATCAAATTTTAAAGGGACGTCGAGGACGTCGTCCCCTACACGGTTATTTGAAACTGGGTTCGTAGGGCACGACGTTTACGACGTGCCGATATTCTGCTGTATTTAACGGTGTGTCGCAAGCGTCACACCCTATAAGAACGATTTAAAACAGGCAATTAAAATCAGCGTCGCAGACCCTCACTTATTCACATATAATGCGTAGGATTACAAGGTTCTCCAAAACAAAGAAATCTTTGATTTCGTTTTGTTTCGTGAGGTTCTTATTACTTCTTACTTTTTACTTTCGGGATTTATCCCGATAAACCCGAATTTGTTGAATAAATAAAAAATCATCGTCGTAGGAAAAACAAAAATTTTTCAATGTTTATTTACTATTTCTGTCACAAATGTTATTATTGACATATACTGATAATAGCGCAAAGGGGGACTTTATATGCAGATGGTGATGCTGACTGCATTGGGCGTTGGTGGAGCGACGATAATCGGTGCAATCATCGGATTTATATTTAAAAACATTTCGCATAAATTCAGCGATATCGTGCTTTCCTTCGCGGCAGGTGTTATGCTTGCGGCGGCAGTACTGGGCTTGATTGTTCCGTCGCTTGAATACGGCGGAAAGTTTGCAATACTTATAACTGTGGCAGGAATTTTTGTCGGTGCGGCTTGTCTTAATCTTGTTGATAAGCTTGTTCCGCATCTTCATAAGCTTGCGGGCGGTGAGCCTGAAGATCACTCCACAAACGCCAAACGTGACAAGGTGCTTCTGTTTGTAATGGCAATTGCGATTCACAATCTTCCTGAAGGAATTGCCGCAGGTGTGGGATTCGGCTCTGGAAATACGGGCGAGGCACTACTAATTGCAGGCGGTATTGCTTTGCAGAATATTCCCGAAGGTATGGTTATCATCGGGCCGATGCTCTCGGCAGGAATTTCAGCAAAGAGGACTTTTATCTGTGCAATGGCAACGGGGCTTGTTGAAGTTGTCGGAACATTGCTCGGATATTTTGCCGTAAGTGTTGCTTCAGCGATTCTGCCGTTTGCTCTCGCGTTTGCAGGCGGTACAATGCTTTATGTTATCAGCGACGAAATGATTCCCGAAACTCATGCTCACGGAAGTCAGCGTGGCGCAACGTATGCTCTTCTTGTCGGCTTCTGTCTTATGCTGGTGTCCGACTTCCTGCTTGGCTGAAAAATAAAATGTTGAATTTCTATAATAAAAATGAGCTGTTCATCTGAACAGCTCATTTTGCTATTTATTTTTAAGGTAATCCATCGCCATTGTGTAACCGTCAAAGCCGTAACCTGCAAATGTTTTTTCGGCATACATTCCGACGAAGGAAATTTTACGAAACTCTTCTCGTGAATTTACGTCCGAAATATGCACCTCACAGGTCGGGATTGCAACTGCCTTGAGAGCGTCAAGAATTGCGACGCTTGTGTGCGTATAAGCAGCAGGGTTGATTACTATTCCGTCAGCTTTACCGTAAGCTTCCTGAATTTTATCAACAATTGCACCTTCGTGGTTGGACTGAAAAAGCTCAACTGTTATGTTCATTTCTTCAGCCTTTGCACTTATCATATCACAAAGGTCAGCATATGTGTTTTTACCATAGATATCGGGCTCTCTTATTCCGAGCATATTGAGATTAGGTCCGTTTATAACTAAAATATGCATTCTATCACCCTTTTTGCTGTAATTTCGGCATCGGCATCGACTTCAACAGTAAAGTCGGCAAATGCCTCGTAGATCTCTTTTCTTACTTCGTAGATTTTTCTTAACGCGTCCTCGTCTTTTGAAAGCGGTCTGCCTTCAAGAGAGAGAAGGGACAAATCTTTTTTCAGATATATTATTGTGCCGTTTTGCTTTAATGCATCACGGTTTTCTTTTTTTATAACAGCACCGCCACCTGTGGCGATGATTTTTGAAAGCTGTTTTCCGACGGTTTCAACCGCATCTGTTTCAAGATTTCGAAAAAACTTTTCACCGTCATTTTCAAAAATTTCGGGAATCGTCCGTCCGTCTGCCTTGACAATTTCTTCGTCCGTGTCAAGAATCTCACGGTGAAGCTTTTGGGCAAGGATTTTTCCGACAGTTGACTTTCCGCAACCGGGCATGCCGATAAGCACAATGTTTTTCTGTTCGTTCAGCATTGCTCTGACAACAGCGTCAATATCTTTGTTATGCAGCTGAACGTCAGGAAATTGTTCTGCCGAGCGAAGACCCTGAGCAACAAGCATCGAAAGTCCGTTTGAACAGGGGATACCAAGCTCCTCTGCATCAAGCAAAAG
Organism: Acutalibacteraceae bacterium; assembly: GCA_045648305.1. Lineage (GTDB taxonomy): Bacteria > Bacillota > Clostridia > Oscillospirales > Acutalibacteraceae > CAG-488. Next base: position 2,309 of record JAZRNR010000066.1, on the reverse strand, counting down.
TCTTGTTTTGCACGGATTATAAATCAGGTCAAGCACATTGCTGAGGTTTGCGAATTTCTGAAGATCAACAAGTCGCTCACCGTTGTTCGGAAACATTCCGACGGGCGTCGTGTTAACAATGATATCAGCATCGTAGTGTTTATCAATGTTGCCGTAATTGTTTTCTCCGCTTCTGCTGATGACGACAATTTCCTTCGCACCGCAGTCTTTTGCAACGGCACAGACCGTCAGGCTCGCACCTCCCGAACCGAGAACAAGAACCTTTTTGCCGTTGTAATCGGTGCCGCAGGATTTAGACATATAGTCAAATCCGAAATAATCGGTGTTGTCGCCGTAAAGTGCACCATCATCACGTCGGATAACGGTGTTTACGCTTCCGATTTTTTTTGCAGTTTCGGAAAGCTCATCGCAACGGTTGAACGCTTCAATTTTGTATGGGATTGTAACATTGTAAGCCTTGAGCGTTTTGTCCTGAAAAAACTCATCAAGCTCCTCGGGCTCACGGCAGAAAAGCTCGTAATTGTATGAGCCGAAATGAGCGTGAATCTGCGGAGAAAGGCTGTGTGAAAGCTTACGTCCGAGCAAACCGTACATCGTTATTCCTCCGTGTAGCTTCCGAGGTAAACGAAGGTTTCACAATCGTTTTCAAGCTCCGTGATAAGCTTTTTCAATTCTTCGGAGTAAACGGAAGCGTCAATGTCAAAGTAGAACATAAACTCAAAATTGCTTCCCGCAATGGGACGGCTTTCAAGCTTGGTAAGGTTAAGGCCGCGCGAAGCAAAACGTGCGATAATATTGTAAAGTGAACCCGGGGTGTGCGGAATGGTAAGCATAAGGCTTGTTTTGTTTGCACCCGGATAAATTTCAGGCTCTTTGGAAATGCAGATGAATCTTGTGTAGTTGTTCTGCGTGTTCTGAATATCGCCCGAAAGAATTTTAAGACCGTAAAGCTCAGCACATTCTTTTGCACCGATTGCCGCGATATCCGTCCTGCCTGATTCGGCAACAATTTTTGCCGCTGCGGCAGTGTTTTTACAAACGTGAACCTTCACTCCGAGTTGGCTGATGAAAGCTGAGCACTGGTTGAGTGCCTGCTCGTGTGAATAAATTTCTTTGATTGAGCTGATGCTCGTACCGCTGTTTGCGAGGAGCTTGTGCTCAATGCAGAGTTTTATGCTGTGTGTAATATAAAAGCTGTACTTTGACATAAGGTCGTAAACCTGATTGACTGAACCTGCCGTGCTGTTTTCAACGGGCAGAATTCCGTAACGGCAAAGACCCGAATCAACAGCTTTGAAAACATCTTCGAAGCCGCTGAAGTACATTATGCTCGGGTAGGCAAACATCTTGTCACACGCGTGCTGTGAATAAGCACCCTCAACGCCCTGACAAGCAACAACAGCCCGGTTGATACGCTCTTTGGGTGTTTCAGCAGTTACCTTTTCAATTGTTTCAACAAGATTGGATTTTTTTGAGTTAAGACCTCTTTGGTAAGAACAGCTGACGTCAAAAATAGTCTGGTAAAGAACTCTCGCGTATTCGCTGAATTCGGGAGCAACCTTTGAAGTTACCTTGTTTATAACCTGGCGTTCACGTTCTCTGTCCGAAACGGGAAGTCCGTTTTCTTTTTTATATTCGGCAATCGAAGCGGCTGTCTTCATCCTTCTTTCAAAAAGACGGACGAGCTCGTCGTCGATTGTGTCGATTTCTTTTCTGAGTTCATTTATATTCATAAGGGACACCTTCAGATAAGATTAATTAAAGCAAGAGCCGTAACGGCCTCAACGCAGGGAACAGCTCTCGGTACAATGCACGGGTCGTGTCTGCCTTCAATGACAAGCTCTTCCTCAGTCATTGTTTCAAGGTTAACCGTCATCTGCGGTTTTGCAATTGACGGAGTCGGCTTGACCGCAACGCGGAAGATGATCGGCATTGAAGATGTAATTCCGCCAAGGATTCCACCATGATTATTTGTCTTTGTTTTGATTTTACCGTCTTCAACAATGAAACTGTCGTTGTTTTCGCTTCCTCTGAGGTCTGCACAGTCAAAACCGTTGCCGAACTCAATTCCCTTAATGGCAGGGATAGCAAAAATTGCCTGACTGATTGCATTTTCGACACCCTCAAACATTGGCTCTCCGATGCCTGCAGGCATACCCGTTACGGCACATTCGATAACACCGCCGACAGAATCTCCGTCAAGTCTTGCCTCTTCGATTTTTGTAAGGATTTTTTCTTTTACGCTGTCATTAATCAACGGAAATTCCTTTTCGGAAACACTTGCAAGAATATCGGAGTTTACGTTAACA
>JAZRNR010000065.1:0-7833 GCA_045648305.1 Acutalibacteraceae bacterium | reverse complement strand
AGTCCTTGCTTGAAAAAATAAAGGACACATCCAAGGCAAGCGAAAAGTCACAGAAGTTCTCTGTTTTGCAGAATTGTATTTCCGAGCTTTCTGTTTCTCTTTGCATCGTGTTTGCAATGGTTGCTTCTGCACTTATGATGGCAGACGGCGGTTTTTCAGTCGGCGGTCTTCAGTGTCAGTTCGTTTATATAAGGAAGCTTTTCAGCTCTTCAACTGATTTTTCGATGATACCCGGAATTCTGCGAACGGCAATTCTTTCAGCAGGCAGAATTTATGATTTCCTTGATATCGAGTCATCGGAAACTGACGGTGATTCAGTTCCTGAAAAGGCAGATTCTCCGAATAATATCGAATTCAGGGATGTAACGTTCAGGTATAATAAAGACAGCAGATATATCCTCAAAAATGTTTCATTTGCTGTTAAAAGAAAAGGTATAACTGTTATATCGGGTATGACAGGAGCGGGCAAAACAACGATTATCAAGCTTCTCCTCGGCTTCTATCAGCCACAGCAGGGTAAGGTGCTTTTCGAGGGAAAAGATGTTTCGTTGTTGAAAAAGGACGATTATTTCTCGAAGTTCAATATAATTGTTCAGGGTTCAACCCTTTTTGATGATACGATCGAAAACAATATTTCTTACGGCTGTGAAAACGTAAGCTTTGAAGAAATTCAGTGTGCAGCAAAGCTCAGCGGTGCGGACGAGTTTATCACAAGACGTCAGGACGGATACAAAACCCTGTTCAATTCAAAAAGTCCTAATCTTTCCGATGGTGAAATTCAGCTTGTGCTTCTTGCAAGAGCTTTCTTAAGGAAACGTGAGATTCTTGTCTTTGATGAAGCAACATCGGGACTTGACGTTATTGCCGAAAAGAAAATTATTGAAGCTTTGCAGGAAATTGCAAAGGAAAGCTGTGTAATTGTTATTTCGCACAGAACATCTTCACTTTCAAATTCCTGCGACACAATCAATGTCAGCGATTCAAAGGTAAAAATGTGATATAAATTGACAATTGTAGCGGATGATGATAAACTGAAGCTATAATTGTTTAGGAGAATGGATTATGACTCAGAATAATACGGGCACAGCTCCGAAAAAATTCAATATCAAGAAGTTGCTTGTTCCTGTTGCCGTTGTGCTTGTTGTTGCGATTGTGCTCGGAATAGCTGTTTCGGCAAAATCAAAACCGACGGTAGCTTTTGATGCTCTTAAAAAGACAGCTTTTGAAACAGGTGCTGTTGATGCAAAGCTTACTCAGGAGGAACAGTTGATTTATTCGGCTGATGTAAGATTCGGCGAAGGTGTTGCAGACAGTCAGTTTGAAATCAAGTTAAGAGAAAGAATTTTCTCTCTTTCAAAAGGTATGATTAAAATTGACGGTATGAACTACGGTAAGGTTGATGATGTTCTTTATCAGTCAGAAGCAAGAGCCGAGCTTGAAGCTTACGGAATTAACCTTAATTTCCTTGAGGTGCTTGATGCTATCATCAATGAAAAAATTGATGAAGATGAAGTTGCAGAACTTTATGACAGTCAGGTAGCGCCTAACACAGAAAAGGAATTCAAGGCTTACTACGAAATGGATATTGAGCTTCCCGATTACGATGACACAATAAAAATTGTTGAGAGATTCCTCAAAAAAGGAATTACGGATGAAGCTCTCACAGCTAAAAAGGCTGATTCAAAAGAGGATGGCAAGACTTACAGCTTCACGCTCAATGTTGAACAGATGGCGGTATGCATCGGTGAATTTTTGAAGAGCGATAAGCAGACAAGAAAGATTCTTGAAAAAGCTGTTGCAACATCTGCCGACAAGGAGCTGACGGTTGAAAGCTTTGTTGATTCTTTGGTTAAGGAATACGAAGGCTACGACGAGCCGATTACGGGGCAGATTACAATTGCATCCGGCCGTATAACAAGAGTTTATCTTGACCGCGATAAAATCGAAGCACGTATTATTTCAATTAAATAATCAGGAAAAAGGTATCGCGTCAGCGGTACCTTTTGTTGAATTAGCATTTTGTATGTGATAAAATAATTTCCGGAGGGATGCTTTATGAAAAGAATTATAAGCATAATGTTGGTTGTGCTTACTCTTGTTTTACTTCCGCTTGAGGTTTGTGCATCTGCACAGAGTACGGTTTTGCCTGAGTTACAGATACAGTCAACTCAGCCGAGGACACGAAAAAAGGTTGAAGGTCTTCGTATGTACGTTGACGAGGAAAATCCGTTGTTTATGATAAGAAACTGTCCGACTGCCAATATGAATATACCAGAAGTGGCGGCAGATTCAGCAATCAAAACTTACTATGCGCTTCCTGAAGATATAAGAAATTTCACAGTCATCTATATGGATGAAGGACCTGCATATATGACACCGCAGGAACAGCTTGATTATTGGTATGCACTTCTCGACATTCTTGAAGAAGCACAGATTCCGGTAGTTCTTCAGTCAGAATGTTTCTGTACAAATAAGCAACGCGATCCGTTCACTCAGGAAGAGCTTTCTGCTGTTTTCAAGGAGCATCCATCGCTTATCGGCTTTGTTCAGGTTGAGCTTTCTACAAACGGTGTAACAAACGAAAAGCTTGCCTACGACGAAGTTACGAACGATATGGGTGTTAACCGCAATATCCTTGCAAGACTCAAGTCTTGTATCAAAGCCTGTGCTGAAAACGGCGGACTTTTCATCTGGCAGGATATGGAATATATCTACTGGAAAAAGAATAATTACGTAAACCATATTCTCAAAGACAGGGAGCTTTACGACCTTCTTAAGAGCAATACGGAAAACGTAATTATCATGGATAAGCATAACGGTCACGGCAGACACTTTGCTTCTCAGTCAAACATTTTGGGCTGTTGGCTTGATGATGTCTGCGGAAACTGGGGCGTAAACCTTGAAAACTTCCTTTGGTATGAAGAGGGATTCATTGAATACGATAACCTAGGTGTTGCTCCGAACGAACCCGATCCTATTACAACAGCGAAGTATCCGCCCGCACTTTTCGGAATTGATATGATAGCGGATATGGTTGCAGGAGCTACGGTGTTTGCGATTGAAGGTACGTTCAGCAGGGGAGGACTTTATCACTTCGTTGACGGTGAGGTTGTGCTTACACCGACATTCTATGAAGTGCTGTATCCTTTCTATCAGCTCGCTCTGAACGGTGCTGTGCCGAGCAAGGAGCAGGTAAAGGAAAAAATCAAGGTTGCTTATAAAATGCTTAATCCCGTTTCTCCTGCACTCAAGGGCAACGATGCGCACATTCTTCAGGGACTGTATTGCGACAATTTCACTTTCTGGCAGGAGAATATCGAGTTCAATAACATCTACAATGACTGCACAAAGACCTGGGTGCCGTCAACAGGCAGATATTACGTAGTTCCGATTCTTCCGATTTATTCAAACCCGAAGGAAGTATTGCCTGATGCATTTATACTCAACGATTTCAATTATTTCTTCCGTTTCCTTTTTATCGATTCGATAAAAGTGAATTTCTTCAACAAGAAATATGAACAGACTTATACAGGCGACGGAGTTTTGTTTGATATAAATGATTATATCTACGCGTTCAACAGCAACGAAAACAAAACAATTGATGCACGTCAAAGTGTGTATTATAATCTTCCCGAAAGTGGTAAGGATATCGCTCTTCATATGGAATCGCATACATATGCAATAGTTAATGAGGACGAAGGCAAGATAAATATTGATATGTGTAACCTTCGTCTTGATACGGATGCGGTTTGCAACGGGCTTGAAAACGAAGATCAGTTTATGCGTGAATATGCAGCAGGCGGAAAACGAAAAAATCTAAAAGATTTCCGTGAAACAACATTTGAAATTTCAGGTTTCAGTCAAAAGCCGACAGTAAATGCACAGGGTACAAACGGTGCAACACTCAAGGAAGAATGGGACGCGAAAAGCGGAACACTGACACTCTCGGTTGTTTCAAACGGCAGAGTGAATATCACAGTTGAATAATAAAAATGAGCTATCTCCGAGGAGATAGCTCTTAATTTTATTTAGCGGGCAAAACGTATTTATCTTTGTATTCGTCAAAGCTGTGTGTGAATGTTTCGCTGCCGGATGATTTGTAGTTATTAAGATATTCGTGAGTGTCAAAAACAGACTTGCTTATCTGAATCTGGCAAACGGCAATGTTTGAACAGTGGTCGGAAACTCTTTCGTAGTTTGTGAGCAAATCGGAAAGAACAAAGCCGAGCTCGATTGTACATTTACCGCCTGTAAGACGTGCAATGTGCCTTGATTTAATTTCAGCAAGAAGGTCGTCGATAACCTGCTCAAGAGGCTCAACCTTCTTCGCAAGTGTAAGGTCGTTTTCTGCAAAAGCTTTTTCTGTAAGCTCGAGTATTTCTTTAATTGCATCCGTTGCAACCTTAAGCTCTGCTTTTGCGTTTTCAGAGAAGTTAATCTCTTTATCGTTGATTTCCTGTGCAGCCTTGGCAATGTTTACTGCATGGTCACCGATTCTTTCAAAGTCGCCGATGGCGTGAAGAAGGGTTGAAACCATATTGTTGTCCGCATCAGTAAGGGAGTGGCTTGAAACCTTAACAAGGAAAGTTCCGAGCTTATCTTCGTAATCGTCAAGCTTTTGTTCACTTTCAATGATCTTGTCAACGACTTTTGTGTCAAACTTTTCTACAAGAGAGATTGAATCGAGCAAAGCTTCAATTGCAACCTGTCCCATCTGAACTGTATAGTTTTTGCCTTCAGAAACCGCAAGGGAAGGGGAGTTGAGAAGACGGTCGTCGATGAATGCACTTTTGCCGGTTGCCTTTTTATCTTTAACTGTTTTTCTTGCAAGTGTTTCAAGAAACTTTGAAAAAGGGAATAGCAAAACAGTTGTTGCAACGTTGAAAATACTGTGGATAACAGCGATGCCTGCAGGCTCAATAGCTGAATCTACAAAAGCAAAATCAACAAACATATTTACAATGTAGAAGAGAGCAAGCCAGAATATTGTTCCGATGAGGTTGAAATAAACGTGAACAGCGGCAACTCTTTTAGCGTTTTTGGAAACGCCGATACTGGAAAGAAGTGCTGTTACGCAAGTACCGATGTTCTGACCCATAATAATCGGAATAGCCATACCGTATGAAATTGCACCCGTCAGCGATAAAGCCTGAAGAATACCGACCGTAGCGGATGAACTCTGAACAACAGCGGTCATAACAACACCGAGAAGAACACCCAGAATCGGATTTTCAAACATTACCATAAGATTACGGAAGCCTTCCATTTCGGCAAGCGGATCCATCGCATCGCTCATCATTTCCATACCAAACATAAGTATAGCGAAGCCAAGGCAGATGCCTCCGATGTCTTTCGTGCGGTTTTTCTTTGAAAGCATTGTCATAAGAATACCGATGAAAGCGACAATTGCAGAAAGTGCTGCAGGCTTGAGCAGGTTAACAAAAACATTATCACTGTCAATCCCTGTAAGGCTGAGAATCCAGGCTGTTGCGGTCGTACCGATGTTTGAACCCATAATTACACCGATAGCCTGGCTGAGCTGCATAATTCCCGAGTTAACAAGACCGACGAGCATAACCGTTACAGCCGATGAAGACTGAATCGTTGCTGTGATTGCAGCACCGAGAAGTAATGCTTTGATAGGCTTGTCCGTCATAACTCTGAGAATTTTTTCAAGCTTACCACCGGCTGTTTTTTCAAGGTTGCCCGACATCGTATTCATACCGAAAAGGAAAAGGGCAAGACCGCCGAAAAGTGAAATGAAATTAAAAATTGTCATGCTTTGCACCTCCGTAGGCACGTGGGTATATTGTTAGTTTATGCTGAATGAAGTGCTAAAAAACAAACACTCCACTTGAAATGTTAGCACTTATTCTGCAGAAAATCAATATATTTTGGGAATTATGGGATAAAAAAGAAGAATTCTTTTTTGTGCAAGATTCAGACGAGAATTTTTATGATACAAAAAGACCGACGGAGCGATCCGTCGGTCTTAATTTATAATTCAGTTTTGCAACAGATTAGTTTCTTTTGCCTCTGTTGTTACCGTTTCCTCTGCGGCGGTCGCCTGACGGACGACGGGGAGCATCAGAAATTTCGTTTTCGGGAACAAGACCCTCAACCTCGATAAGAGCCTCACGGCGTGAAAGGTTGATTCTGCCCTGATCGTCGATTTCACGAACCTTAACGATAACTTCGTCACCGATGTTTACAACATCTGTAACGTTTTCTGTTCTCTTAACGTCAAGGTGGCTTACGTGTACAAGACCTTCTTTACCCGGAGCGATTTCAACGAATGCACCAAAGTCCATAACTCTTGTAACTACACCCTTGTAGATTGCACCAACTTCAGGATCGTTTGCAATTGTTTCAATCATAAAGATTGCACGCTTTGCATTTTCGATATCCTGAGCGCAAACAAATACGCTACCGTCTTCTTCAACGTCAACCTTACAATCGCACTCTGCGCAGATCTTCTGGATAACCTTGCCCTGCTTACCGATAACTTCTGCAATCTTATCAACAGGAACCTTTGTTGAAAGCATCTTCGGAGCATACTTTGAAAGCTCAGCTCTCGGCTCTGAAATTGCGGGAAGCATAACTTCGTCAAGGATATAAAGACGAGCCTTGTATGTCTTATCAAGAGCTTCACGGATGATTTCAGGTGTAAGACCGTGAACTTTGAGGTCCATCTGGATAGCTGTGATACCCTTATGTGTACCTGCTACCTTAAAGTCCATATCGCCGAAGAAATCTTCGAGACCCTGGATATCAACCATTGTCATAAAGCGGTCGCCCTCTGTAACAAGACCGCAGGAAATACCTGCAACGGGAGCCTTGATGGGAACGCCTGCTGCCATAAGTGAAAGTGTTGAACCGCAGATTGAACCCTGTGATGTTGAACCGTTTGATGAAAGAACCTCTGATACTGTACGGATACAGTACGGGAACTCTTCAACTGAAGGAATAACAGGAAGAAGTGCTCTTTCTGCAAGTGCACCGTGACCGATTTCACGACGTCCCGGTCCTCTGCTCGGACGAGTTTCGCCAACTGAGTATGACGGGAAGTTGTAGTGGTGCATATATCTCTTTGTTTCCTCGTTATCAATGCCGTCAAGAATCTGAGCGTTGCTCATTGAACCGAGTGTTGTGATTGTAAGACACTGTGTCTGACCGCGAGTGAACATACCTGAACCGTGAACACGGCTGAGAAGGTCAACTTCAGCGTTAAGCGGACGAATCTCGTCAATACCACGGCCGTCAACACGCTTGCCGTCATCAAGAAGCCAACGACGAACGATGAACTTCTGAAGCTTGTAAAGGCAATCGTCGATCTTTGCGATCTCTTCGGGATAAATTTCGTCGAACTTAGCGTGAACTGCATCGTAGATCGGACGAAGAGCCTCGTCACGAACACGCTTGTCATCTGTATCAAGAGCAACCTTAACGTCCTCAATAGCGAACTCTTTGATTGCTTCGAACATCTCAGGAGCAGGATCGTTTGATTCGAATGCGATCTTTTCCTTACCTACTTCTGCTGTGATATCTTCGATAAACTTAACGATTTCCTGGTTAACCTTGTGAGCGTACATGATACCGTCAAACATATCGTCGTTTGAAACTTCGTTTGCACCTGCTTCGATCATTGCAACAAGATCCTTTGTTGAAGCAACTGTAACAGCCATTTCACTCTTTGCTCTTTCAGCTTCTGTGGGGTTGATAACGAACTTGCCGTCAACTAAACCTACTGAAACACCGCTGATAGGGCCGTCCCAGGGAATTTCTGAAATAGAAATAGCAATAGAAACACCGATCATAGCAGTGATTTCGGGG
>JAZRNR010000064.1:0-17959 GCA_045648305.1 Acutalibacteraceae bacterium | reverse complement strand
TACTGCAGAGAGGCAAAGCTTGAGCATCAGAGAACTGATGACAAGACAAGAGCAGAAGTATGTATGGAAATCGAAGAGCAGCTTCTTGAAATGTACAATGACGAAGAGCTTTGCATCAAGCCTGCACTTCTTGACAAGCGTGGCGGACACAAGTATTCACTTGCTGCTGTTTCGCTTATCAACTCTCTTGCAAACGACGTAAATGATATTCAGGTTGTAAACGTTAAGAACAACGGTACACTTGATTTCCTTGATGATGACGCAATTATTGAAGCTCCGTCAGTAATCGGTGCAGACGGTGCAAAGCCGGTTAAGGTTGAAAACTTCAAAAATCAGCACATCATCGCTCTTATGAGAGTTGTTAAGGCTTACGAGAAGTTCACGGTCGAAGCTGCAACAACAGGCTCAGACGAGGCTGCAATCAAAGGCTTGCTTGTTCATCCTCTTGTTGGCGATTGGGAGAAGGCAACAAAGTGCTACGCTGAAATGAAGGAAGCTCACAAGGATTATCTTCCTGAATTTGAGTTTTAATAATTAAACAAAAAGATAAAACGCAGGTTTCGTTCTGAAACCTGCGTTAAATTTTTATTTTCTGATTTCTTCTTTCGGTGGATTGCCTTTGGCTATATCGAACCAGAATTCCACTCCGTCTTTAGCATTAACAACACCGCACTGCTGTGAATGTGCGTCCTGTACTGCCTTCACAATTGAAAGACCAAGACCGAAATGACCTTCAGAGCGAAGTCGCGCGGCATCCTGACGGTAAAAGCTGTCCCAGAGCTTCTGTATGTCTTCTTGCGGAAGAGGATCGCCTGTATTGAAAACAACGACTCTGTAACTCATTCCGACATCTTCAACACTGAATTCGATACGCTTTTCGTCACCGCCTATGTAGGAAACGGCATTTGAAATAAGGTTGTTGATAACAAACTGAAGCTTTGAAACGTCAGCGTATCCGTAAATATCTTCTTTGATATTATTAACAGCGGAAATTTCATTCTTATCAAAAATCTTTGTGTGAAGCTTCATTCGCTCATCAATAAAATCATTGATAAGAAAATCGCTGAAACAAAGCTCGTCAGTGTGCTGAATGTTTGAAAGACTCATCATATTAACAACAAGGTCAGTCATTCTTGCACATTCGTCAATAATTGTATCGCAATATTCGTTTGTTGCCTTTTCGTCATCAAGAACAAATTTTATACCCTCAGCGTAACCCTGGATGATTGAAATAGGAGTTTTAAGCTCGTGCGAAGTGTCAGCGATGAACTTTGCACGGGATTTTTGCTCAATGTCCTTGTCTTTAAGCTGTGCAGCAAGGAATTCCGATTTTTCAAGAAGCCTTTCCTGAGTAAGCATAAGCGACTCGTAAAGCGTGTTGATATTAAGAATTGCTTCTTCGGTTTCGGGGCGAAGGATTCCTTTACGCACGGGGATACGTATGTTTTTGTCTTTTTCTTCTGCCATAATCTTTGTGCCGTAAACAATGTCGTTAATCGGCTTTGTGATTTTGGTGATATAAAAATAAACAGCAATCGAAACAGCAATAAAGATAACAGTTGTTGTAATTATGGCAGAAATGGAAATGGATTTTGCCATTGATTCAATGAGTGAATATTCAACAGCAGTTATAAAAATATACTCACCGCTGTCAGAGGGGGTAACAAGAACAAAAAAGCGTTTATCCGTGGTTTTGTTTCTTGAAATTCCGGCAAATGTTTTATCTTCGTATTCCTGAATAAGCTTAAACTCAGATGCGGAGTATCCGATAACCGGATTAAATGTTTCCGGTGTGTTATGTTCATTTGTTTCGTTAAACATAACACCGTGATAACACTTTGAATAGACATTGTCGGTATATTCATTTGTACTTTTGTTTTTTGAATAGATTTCAATAACTACGTCGTGACTGACTTCTGTTTTTGAAATTTTCTCAAGGGCATCATCCGCAAGCAGGTTGATATTCTGCAATTTCTGTCCCGCAGCTCTCATTTCAAACATTTTTGCACTTTCTATCATACTCACATAAAAAGAGCTTGAAGAAAAAAGAGTAACGGAAATAATCAGGAAGAAAATCAGTATAAACTGAACAAAAACCTGAATACGTACATCGGGGAAAAACTTAAAACGTTTATGCTTGTAAGAAGCCAAAATCAGTTCACCTCAATTTTGTATCCGATACCGTAAATCGTTTTAAGGTGGGCAACACCCCAGTTACCTAACTTTCCGCGAAGACGTGCAACGTGTGAGTCGACGTTACGTGCATCACCGACGTAGTCATAACCCCAGATATCGTCAAGAAGCTGTTCTCTTGTGTAAACACGTCCGCGGCTTGAAATAAGCTTCTGAAGAATGTTGTACTCCTTGAGTGTAAGCTCTATTGTTTCGTCATCAATAGTGACCTGATGAGCCTCGTTATTCATAACAAGACCGTCAAGGCTGATGATGTCCTTTTCGTTTTTCATAACCCTTGAGTTCGCACGTCTTAAAAGTGCATCGATTCTTTTCATAAGAACAGTAGGGCTGAAAGGCTTTGTAACGTAATCGTCAGCACCTGCATCAAATCCCGTAATCTCGTCATATTCAGCACTTCTTGCAGTAAGAAGGATGATTGGAACTGAAGATGACTTGCGGATCTGTCGGCAAAGCTCCCAACCGTCAATTTCGGGAATCATTATGTCAAGAAGGCAAAGCTCAATTTTAGGATCGGTATTGAAAATATCAAGAGCTTCTTTGCCTGTTGAAGCTTCAATAGGTTCGTGGCCTGAACGTCTTAAAAAGTCGCAGACGAGGCGTCTAAGCTTGCTCTCGTCATCAGCAATAAGTACTCGTGCCATAGAAACACTCCTTATTTTATACAGTATATATAACAATTTTACCATATTTTAAGCCTTAAGACAAGTATAAAATAAAACCGCAGTTTTCACTGCGGCTTTACCTGTATTGTTATTTTTTAAGTGTTTCTGCAATTCCTGCAGCAAGACCTGCAGCTCCCTGAATTTCAGAAGGAATAATAATTTTTGTAGACTGACCGTCAGCTGCTTTTTCAAAAGCTTCAAGCTTTCTGAGTGTAAGATAGCCTTCACTTGGGTTAGCCTGATTGATATAATCTATTGCCTGAGCTTCTGCAGCCTGAATTGTTCTGATTGCCTCAGCTTCACCCTCAGCCTCTCGGATTTTTGATTCCTTGACAGCTTCTGCATGAAGAATAGCGGCACGCTTGTCAGCTTCAGCGGCAAGGATAAGAGATTCCTTCTTACCTTCAGCAACAAGAATCTGACTTGCCTTTTCACCTTCAGCACGGAGAATGGATTCTCGTCTTTCTCTTTCAGCCTTCATCTGCTTTTCCATCGCGTCCTGAATTTCTCGGGGCGGAAGAATGTTTTTAAGTTCAACGCGGTTTACTTTGATACCCCACGGGTCGGTCGCTTCGTCAAGAATTCCTCTTATTTTTGCGTTGATAGTATCTCGTGAAGTGAGAGTGTGGTCGAGCTCAAGCTCACCGATGATGTTACGAAGAGTTGTTGCAGTAAGATTCTCGATTGCGGAAATCGGATTTTCTACACCGTAGGCATAAAGCTTCGGGTCGGTAATCTGGAAAAAGACGACCGTATCAATCTGCATGGTTACGTTATCTTTTGTGATAACGGGCTGGGGAGGAAAGTCAACAACCTGCTCTTTGAGAGATACATTTCTTGCAATTCTTTCAAAAAACGGAATTTTAATATGAAATCCCGTCTGCCAGGTTGTCTGATAAGCACCAAGTCGCTCAATAACATAAGCTCTTGATTGGGGAACGATTTTAATGTTAGCAATAGCCAGAACAGTAATAACGAGGAGAACAAAAACAACGATTACAATAATTGCATATTCCATAATGACACTCCTTTACTTTTTAACAATAAGCTTTGCACCTTCAATTGATTCAATGGTGACAATTTCGTCTTTTTCAATGTTTGAACCGTCTTTGGTGCGGGCAGTCCATTCAAGACCGCCGACGGTTACAGCTCCTTTGGCGTGAATATTGTCAATCGGCTCAACAACAACCGCCTGCTTTCCGATATATCGGTCAGCGTTTGTCGGTACTTTATGCTGCTCTGTAAACCGTTTGACAAAAGGTCTTGTCAGTAAAAGCGTGATAGCTGATACTGCAACAAAGACTAATACCTGGACCCAGATTTCGGTATGCAGGACATTTGCAATAAGAGCGCCGATTGCACCTACCGTAAACCATATAGTTACAAGTTGCACCGTTACAGCCTCGATGACTAAAAAAGCCACGATCAGAGCTATCCATAACCACAGCATGCTATCACCTCCGTTCATGTTCATTCATCGTTTACGATGTTGTTATTATTTTAACATAATACAGAGGCATATTTGTTAATAATTTGTGAATTCGGAAAAACACTGATATTGCACGTTAGTCTAAAAAATGTTTTTCAAATCCGGCAGTTCTGTTTCCTTAACGTGTGTCAGCTGATTGATGCATTCGTTAAGCGTTTCAAGGTACTCCTCCATAAGATTCTGATTCATATAATCCTTAAGGCATCTGATACCCATTTCAACCTCTTCAAGCTCATAGTGGGTGAGCATTGAAACAAGGAAGGTTTCGTGATTTTCCCATTCATCGAGTATTTCTTTTGTTCGTGAAGCTTCAATTTTGTTTTGACTGACTGTCAGTTCACGGTCGTTTTGCATAAGAGTTATTACACTGTCAATACGGTTACAGATTGAAAAATATCCGTAGATTGAAAAAGCCACTGTTGTTATAAGAATGCAGACGGCAATTACAAATCTTTTCAAGTTTCAATCTCCTTTCTGACAATGCTGTAATTGCCCATATCATCCGCAAGCATAAACAGAATTTCTTCCTGCTTTACTTTGTTATTTTTCAGGATGTTTTTCAATTTCTTTTCGTCCATGTTGCAATCCCTGAAGGATTTGCTGATTATCTGTCCGTCATTAATAACCATGCACTGCAAGCTCTTACTTTTTTGCTCAGAATCAAGAGACTCAGGAGTAATCGGCTGTTTGTCATCCTTGAGCATAACGCTTAACTGACCGTTGGTTTCAATAACAGCGAATTTAACATCATTTATATCGAAAACATCTTTTTGTCTCAGCTGTTCAATAAGGTCTTCCGAAGAAAAACGCAGTTGCTTTAGTTTCTTCTGGTCAACTTTTCCGTGACGTATAACGATCATCGGGTTGCCTTCAACCAGTGATCTGATTTTTGCGCTTTTAAGGCAGACGGCTGAATTTATGATTTCAAGTGAAACAAGAAGCAACACCGCAAATATTGAATTAACAAGAGGTACACCGTTGTCTTCAATAGGGATTGAAGCAATTTCCGAAAGCAGAATTGTTATAACAAGCTCCGTCGGTTGGAGTTCCCCGAGTTGCCTTTTTCCCATAAGCCGCATACAGACTATAATAAAAAAATAAAGTATACTGACGCGAATCAAAGTAATGAGCATATTATCACCTGAAAATTATTATTCGCCTCATAAATTAAAGTATACCTTTGTTTGACATTGTTATCATACAATGATATAATAACTTGATAAAATGCGAGATGTTTTGTTCAGGAGGTGATTGTGTTGAAAAAGAAAAAAATCTATCTTGTCCAGGCTAATTATACTTACTCGGGCAGTGCTCATCTGCCGTATGCTGTCGGTATGCTTCAAGCTTTCTCGATGAAGGATGAAAGAATAAATAAGCACTATACTTTTGAACAGATTATCTTTGAACGCAAGTCACCCGAAGAAACTCTGAAGAAAATTTCCGATCCTGCTGTTATCGGCTTTTCTTGCTATGTATGGAATTATGAATTCAACAAAAAAATTGCCTCAATGGTCAAGGAAAAGTATCCTGAGTGTAAAATAATTTTTGGCGGACACCACGTCCGTGACGGTCATTCTCAGCTTCAGAAACATGATTTTATAGATGTTCTTATCCACGGTGAAGGTGAGGAAGCTTTCCGTGATGTTCTTCTGTCTTTTGTCGGGGAAAAGGAAATCAAAGATATTAAAAATATTTCCTACAGAAAAGACGGTGAATGTATCACTACCGAAAAAGCTCCGTTTCTTCTCTGTGATTATCCGTCACCGTACCTTGAGGGCGTTTTTGACTCAATCTTAGCTGATTATCCGCAGTATGAATTTATCGCCTTGCTTGAAACAAACCGTGGCTGTCCTTATTCCTGTGCGTACTGCGATTGGGGCTGCCTTGCATCAAAATTAAGACTTTTCCCGATGGAGAGAATTCAGAAGGAAATCGACTGGCTTTGTGATAATAAAATTGTCGGTTGTGGCGGTACAGACTCCAACTTCGGTATAATAGAGCGTGACGAAGAAATAACGGATATGCTTGTTGCAGCCAGGACCAAGAGGGGATACCCGAAAAAATTCCAGACCTCGTATGCAAAAAACAGCAATGATCGTGTTTTCAGAATAGGTAAAAAATTCGAGGACTGCGGAATGAGTAAAGGTGTCACAATTTCTTATCAGACAATGTCACCTGTAGCTGCGGAAAATGTCCTTAGAAAGAATATTCCGGTTGAAACATTTTCTCAGCTTATGAATAAATATAATGAGTGCGGAATCCCGACCTATACTGAGCTTATTCTCGGTTTGCCGGGTGAAACGGTTGAAAGCCTCAAATCGGGCATCGACGAGCTCTTAAGGGCAGGTCAGCACTATTCTTTGTACATTCATAACTGCGAGCTTCTGCCTTGCTCAACTATGGCAGATCCGGATTATATGAAAAAATTTGATATCTCCGCAACAAAACTGCCTCTCAATGAGCCTCACCGTGAGGCTGAGGAAACGGACGGTGTTAAGGAGTATTCTCACCTTGTAACCAAAACATACTCAATGACCAACAAAGACTGGATTGAGATGAATAAATTTTCTTATCTTGTGCAAAGCTTCCATCACCTCGGTCTTTTAAGGTTCATTTCGATCTATCTTTATAATTCTCTTTCGGTAAGCTATAAGAATTTTTACTCAGCTTTGATGGATTTTCTTTGTGAAAACTGCGAAACCGTTGCAGGTAAGGCGATGAAGCTCGTTGACGGTAAACTCCACGGAGTTATAGAAAACAATATCTCAATAACTCAGGCTGATGAGCGATTCGGCAGTGTTGAATGGCCTCTTGAGGAGCTTGTTTTCCTTATGACAGTATATGAGCGTGACCGCTTTTATGAAGAAATCAAGCCTTTTATATATCGCTTTATCGAAGATAAAGCTTTTGCAGATGAGTTTGTTGAATATCAGCGTTTTATGATAATGTATCCTGAAATCACCTGCGAAGAAAAGTGCTTCGGTTACGATTTTTCGGCGTATTTTGACGCTGTGCTTGGTGGAAACACAGCAGAGCTTCAAAAAAAGAAAACAAAGATAATTCTTGATAAAAAAGGCTTTCCGCTTTCGTGGGAGGATTATGCACGTTTCATAGTCTGGTACGGAAGAAAATCAGGAAGCAATTTTTATAAATTCAGAAAGGAAGTATAGCTGTGAAAAATGTCTATTTTGTGCAGACAAACTCTGTCTTCGGCTCAGGGGTAAAGTCGGCTTATCTTCCTTATTCAATCGGAACAATTGCCGCTTATGCATGGGCAGATGAAAAAATCAAAAGTGAGTACTGCCTGAAAAAGTTTATCTTTATGCGTGACGAGCCGGAAAAAATTGTTGATTCAATGGAAAATCCGTACCTTGTCGGTCTTTCATGTTACGTATGGAGTATGGAATTCAACAAAGTTCTTGCGCAGAAAATAAAGGAAAAATATCCCGATTGCCTTATCGTTATGGGCGGACACAGTATTTCTCCGACAGCTGATGAAATGGAGAAATATCCTTATATCGATTTTCTCACACACGGTGAAGGTGAAGTGCCGACAAAGAATCTTCTTCTTGCACTTTCTGAGGAAACTCCCTTCGAAAACGTCAAAGGACTTTCTTACAGAAAGGACGGCAAGGTTATAACGAACGAGCCTGAGCCTGTCTGCGATATTTCAGATTTCCCGTCACCGTACCTTGAGGGATATTTTGACGAAATCCTCAAGGATACAAGCATAAAATATTCAGTAATCTGGGAAACAAACCGCGGTTGTCCGAACCGTTGTGCTTATTGCGATTGGGGTGCACTCAAATCAAAAGTGCGTATGTTCCCGATGGAAAGACTTAAGGCTGAAATCGAGTGGATGGCTGAAAATAAAATCGAATATATTTACTGCAGCGATGCGAACTTTGCTCTTTTTGACCGTGACGAGGAGATAACCGACCTTATGATTGAGTCAAAGAGAACAACAGGCTACCCCGAAAAATTCAAGACTAACTTCACTAAAAACAGGGATGAATTTGTTTTTAAACTCAGCTGTAAGATGTTTGACGAAGGGCTCGGCAAGTCACCGACACTTTCTTTCCAGACGATGTCGCCTGAGGCTCTTCACAATATCGGCAGAACAAATATGAGCCTTGAACACTTCAAAAACCTGATGCAGATGTATACAAACAGGGGAATTATGGCTTATTCTGAGCTTATTCTCGGTCTTCCGGGTGAAACCTATGAAAGCTTTTCAGAGGGAATTGAAACTCTTTTTGAGTGCGGTCAGCATAAGAGTGTTATTGTTTATCCCTGTGAGCTTCTTCCGAATTCACAGCTCGGCAGTAAGGACGCTGTTGAAAAATATAAAATTGAAGTCTGCCGTACGGAATTCAGACAGCACCATTCAGCTGTTGATGAAAATACCGTTAAGGAATACAGCGACAATATTATTTCTACCTATTCAATGAATCTTGAAGATTGGAAGAAATCGTATATTTTTGCTCTTTACGCTCAGGGTCTTCACACAATGTGCCTCACGATGATGATTGCAGTTTACCTTTACAATGAAAAAGGTGTGGGCTACAAGGATTTTTACGAAGGTCTTATTGAGTGGAGCAAGGAAAATCCCGAAACCCTTTGCGGTGAGCTTTACAAGGAATGTACTCAGTTTGTCGATGACGTTATTAACGGTAAGGATTCATTTAAAAGTGTATTCGAAGGCTTCGGAAAAACAACATGGGGATTTGACGAATACATCTTTATGAAGGGTGCCGTAAACCCCGAAAAGTTTTACGGTGAAATCAGGGAATATATTAAATCATATTCAGCGGATGAAGACATTACAGATAATCTCATAAAATACCAGAACGGTATAATCAAGAAGATGAATATGACAAGCCTTGATATTGAACTTGACTATGATTTTGAGTCGTATTTCGATGCGATACTCAACAACAGTTATAAACCTCTTGAAAAGCGAAAGAATACAGTTACCGTTACCGAGGAAAATCCCGTTAAGACAATTGATGAGTATGCAAGGGAATATGTCTGGTACGGAAGACGTGACGATGCACCCGTATATTCCGCAAAGAGGAATAATCTTAAAGTAACTTATTAAAAAAGGAGGATGTGCCGTGAAAAAGATATATTTTGTTCAGGCAGGATTTGCTTTTGATAAATCCGTTTATCTGCCGTATGCAACAGGCTGCCTTGCGGCATATTCGTTACAGTTTGATGATTTTAAATCACATTATGAGCTTGGCGGATTCTTTTATAAAAGAGAGAAGACAGACGACATTCTCTTTCGTATGGAAAATCCGGGCGTAGTTGCTTTTTCAAACTACGCGTGGAATGTTGAATTCAACAAAGCTCTTGCTAAAAAAGTTAAAGCAAAGTATCCTGATTGTGCAATTATTTATGGCGGTCACAGCGTAAGAAACGACAGTACGGAGTTTCTTGATGAATGTGATTTTATAGACTACCTTATTTTCGGTGAAGGCGAGGAGCCTTTCTATAATCTGCTTATGGCACTTGCAAACGGTACGGATTTAAGCGGCGTTGAAAACATAGCTTACCGTAACAACGGTGAGTCTGTCCTTACTCAGAGGAGTGCCTGTAAAGATATTTCAGACTATCCGTCGCCGTATCTTACGGGTCTTTTTGAACTGATCACAGAAACCGAAACCGTGGAGCTTCTTTCGGTAATAGAAACCAACAGAGGCTGTCCGTATAAGTGTGCATACTGCGACTGGAGTGCAAAAAGTAAGGTCCGCTTCTTTCCGATGGAAAAGGTGAAGGCGGAGCTTAAGTGGCTTTCAGATAAGAAAATTGAATACTGCTTCTGTGCTGATGCAAACTTCGGTATGTTTAAGCGTGATATCGAAGTAGCTGATTATTGCATTGAGCTTAAAAAGACAACGGGATATCCCGATGTTTTTCGCCCCTGCTATGCAAAGGAAAATGATGATATAGTCTTTGAAATCTGTTCTAAGTTTAATGAATACCGTATCGACAAGGGTGCGACGATGGCGTACCAGAGCCTTTGTGATGAAGCACTTTCAAATGTAAACAGAAGCAATCTCACTATGGAGCATTTTGCGGATATCGTGAAAAAATATAACCACGCAAAAATCCCGACATATTCCGAGCTTATTCTCGGTCTACCGGGCGAAACTTACGATTCGTTCTGCGACGGCCTTTGTAAACTCCTTGAAGCAGGTCAGCACAATTCTGTCAGCGTTTACCACTGTGAGGTTCTGCCGAACTCCATAATGGGAAGCAAAGAATATATTGAAAAGTATTCAATCAAGTCAAATAAAGTTAAATTTAACCATATCCACAGTGCCGAAACTCAGGACGAGGTACCCGAATATTCAGAAATAGTTATGGGTACAAACACGATGA
The DNA here is from genome assembly GCA_045648305.1 of Acutalibacteraceae bacterium. Classification (GTDB taxonomy): domain Bacteria; phylum Bacillota; class Clostridia; order Oscillospirales; family Acutalibacteraceae; genus CAG-488. Next base: position 7,225 of record JAZRNR010000064.1, on the reverse strand, counting down.
CCAAGGAAATGTGGATAAAGTCAAATCTGTTTTCAGTAACGCTTCAGTGCTTTCACAGTCTCGGTCTTTTAAGGTGCTTTGCGATTTATGCTCACTACGAAAAGGGTATGAGCTACCGTGAATTCTACGATAAGCTTTTCAACTTTGCATTGAATAACCCCGAAACAGTTTTCGGTAAAGTGCTCGCACGTTATGAGGACAGGCTTACACATTCTCTTGAGGGCGATTGGAATTATCATAACCCCGTTTTCGGAAACATTGTCTGGTTCTTTGAAGAGGGTATGTTCCTTGAGTGTATGTATAATGACGAGAAGTTTGATGAAGAAATTTCTCCGTTTCTTGATTCACTTGACATTGAACCTGAAATTTTTGAAGAGTTGAAAAAATATCAGAAAACAGTTCTTCGCAGACCTAACAAAAATGGCTCTGAACTGACTCTCAGCTATAATTTTGCAGATTACTTTGATGATATTTATGCAGGCGAGTATAAACCTCTTGAAAAGCAGGCTGTGAGCCTTGTTTTTGAAGAAAACCGTATCTTTGAGGATTGGTACTCGTTTGCGAAGAACATTGTCTGGTTCGGCAGAAGAAAAGGTGCTACGATGTACACTTCAGATAAGTCAATGTACCGTGTTGAGAAAAAGGCGGGTGACTCTTGTGAATCGTAAACTTCGTATAGCCTTGCTTGTGTTTTTTGATGTGATGGCAACATGGTTTATTATTCCCGTTGTTTTCAGCGGAATTGTGAATATCGGAAATATAACGGGTATAGTGTTGTTCGAATCTTTATTTTTATTGACTTATTTTTCTGAGAAGGTTCTGAATTCAATCAGGAAAATACGAAGTAAAAAAGCAGGAAAGATTATCACAAACTTGGCTTGTGTCGGATTGGTTGCTGTGTTCCTTCTTGCAACGGCTGAAACTGCTTTGATGGTCGGAGCGGCGGCAAAAGATCCTGAGCCGTCTGCAACGGTAGTTGTTCTGGGATGCCGTGTCTACGGCGAACGACCGAGCAGAATGATGGTTGCAAGGCTTAAGGCGGCACAAAAATTCCTTGAAAAGAATCCTGATTCCTCCTGCATACTTTCAGGCGGTCAGGGCGAGGATGAGGATATATCGGAAGCCGAGTGTATGTACCGTTATCTTGTTGCGGCAGGAATTTCACCTGACAGGCTTTACAAAGAAGACAAATCAACTTCAACACGTGAAAATCTTCTTTTTTCAAAGGAAATAATTGAACGTGAAAATCTGAATCCTGAAATCGCAATTGCTACCAATGAGTTCCACGAATACAGGGCACAGAGAATTGCATCTTCAATCGGTCTTGAAAGTGGAGCTGTTTCGGGAAAAACCGAAATCTGGGTTGTTCCTACATATCATTTAAGAGAACTGTACGGAATTCTTTATGAATGGATAGTATAAAAATATGGAGATACTTCGCTGAAGTATCTCCATATTTTTAGCTTTTATATGCCCAGAATTTATTAACTGCAAAGTTTACAGGGGTAAGAATCAGCACGGTTATAACGGAGGCGATCGGTTCTGCAACCCATTCGTAAACAGGTGTGCTGTTTCCTTTTGCAAGAAGGTCAGCTTCAATTGTCGGAATTATACCCGTAAGGTTCAATGCCTCAACCCAGGTTTCTGTAAAACGCGAAAGTCTTACAACATCAAGGAAAAACCAGAGGAGCAGTCCTGAAATAAGAATTCCTGTAATCGCATAAAAAAAATAGAGTTTAAAGAAAACCTTCCACCATATTCTTTCTTCGTTTTCCTTCTTTTTGAAAATGATGTGTCCGTTAACAAGGTAAGAGGAAACGACGCTTACTGAAAAGGCAATAAAGTTGCAAAGCATCGTGTTAAGCCCGAAAGATGAAAAAAGGGTAAAAACAATCTGTCGGAGTAAAAAATTAAATGCTCCGACAGTGAAAAAAAGTATAAATTGAATTGAAGTTTTATCGCCTGATTTTTTGTTAGCCATAATTTTTACCCGAAAAGACCGAATGAAATACCGCCGACGATAAGTCCTGCTATAAGAACACCTAAAGTGATTGCAGGCAATGCACGTCGCATACGGATGTCCATAAGTGCTGCAACAAGAGCACCTGTCCACCCACCTGTACCGGGCAGGGGAACAGCAACAAGAATAAGAAGTCCCCAGAATCCGTATTTTTCAATTGTTCCACGATGTTTTTCAGCCTTAGCTTCCATTTTTGCAACAATTTTTACAGTGTACTTCCATTTTCTCATCAGATCAAAAATTTTGCGGATGAAAAGAAGGATAAACGGCATCGGGAGCATATTTCCTATAAAACAGAAGAAAAAAGCACTCCAAACATTCATTTCAAGCAAACGAGCGGCAATAAGTCCGCCGCGAAGCTCAAGAATCGGCATAAGCGAAATAACAAAAACCGTAAGCTCTTTCGGAATTGTTGTTCCGAATAAAGTGACAAGGGAATCAACTATACTGTCGACCATGTTTTTCACTCCGTAATAACTTTATTTTTAACGAGGTAATTGTAGGCTTTCGTGAGAATAGTTTTGTCATTATCAAAACGTAGCTTTGTAAGTGCCTTGTCATAACCGAGCCAGATGTAATCCTCGATTTCCTCTTTCTGGATTATAGTCTGCGTGTCCTCGGTAGAGGCGAGATAAATTGTTACGTTTTTCTCAACCTTGCCCTGAATTGCATACTGGCTCTTTGTGATGAAATCAGGATGAATATTAATATGTATTCCTGTTTCTTCAAGCACCTCACGGTAAGCTGTCTGAGTGTCTGTTTCGCCAAGCTCAACGTGACCCTTCGGGAATCCCCAGTGTGCACTGCGACGGTTTTTGATAAGAAGGAATCTTATCATTCCGCCGATGTTTCTGTAAACAACTGCTCCGCAGGAGCGTTCATACAGACAGTCAAGTGTGTGTTCACGGTCTTTTACCGCGAAATCGATTGCTTTGATGATATCAATGTTGATAAATCTTGTACTCTTAGGTGCTACAATCCAATCAATTTCAGCGCAATCTTTGTAATGTACAATTCCGATTACTCTGCCGTCAAAGCTTCGTACAGGGTGATTGATACCCATAATGAAGGCTCCCTTGACGGGTGCATTATACTGCTTTGCTCCCTCAACTTCACCGTAGTTGAGTTCATAAGTAAAACCTTGCTCATTGCTGTAAGAATGAATTGGATGAGTCACCTTGATACGAACATATTTTCCAAGCATGTTCCTAACTCCTCCACCGCACCCACAGTGCGGATTTACAGCAGACATTATCAACAAAATACATTGTGCTATATGTCTGCATTCTTTTTACCATAGTATTATACATACTATTCAAAAAAAATACAATAGCAAATTTCGAATTTCACACCTATTTTCGTCATATAATTTGCCGAGGTGAGGATTTTGAGATGCATTATTATTAAAAAAGGCAGAAATTTTACCGTTTTCAACATCATAATTTCGTTGACTGTTGCTGTTTTGCTCGGATTTACGGTAATAGCTGCTGAAAGAAACCGTGAAACGGGAGCGATGGCGGTAACGTCAGTAAACACAGAAGACTACAAGGTTGCATTAACCGTGAATGTTTATGAATACACGGATATCGAAGCTTATCTTGAAGTTTTCAAAAAAGCCAAAGCAACATTTTTTATAAGTGAAGATTTTCAGGAAACCTGTCCCGAAAAGGTGAAGCTGATTATTGAAAAGGGTCATTCAATCGGAATACTTGAAAAAGATGAGAAAGTTTCTAAAAACGAGCTGTATGACCGCCTTGCAATCCGCATTGAACGAATGGCAAGAATTACGGGTAAAAATACGGATTTAATCAGGATTGATGAAGATGATTGTGAAGAGTCTGTAGTTAAAAACATTCATTCAATCGGACTTATTCCCGTGCAATGGTCAGAGGATGATACAGATTTTTCTCAGGGAGATATTGTTCTTATTAAAGATATCAGAACAGCAGAGGAAGCAATAAAAAAATCAGCTGCCGACGGTCTTGAAGCTGTAACCGTTGACGAGCTGATTTTATAATTATTTGATCTTCTCAAAATCTGAAGCACCGTGCTTGCAAAGGGGACAGATAAAGTCGTCGGGCAATTCACCCTCGTGAACGTAACCGCAGATTTTGCATCTGTATGCACTTTCAGCCTTAGTTTCAACTGCCTGCGGCTTCGGCTTGATGTTCTGATGATAGTAGCTGTATGTTGCAGGCTCATCATCGTTAAGAATCTCGCCGTCAGTAACGTTTGCAATAAACATCGTATGTGTGCCGAGGTCAACGCAGGAATGAACAGTTGCACTTAAGAATGCACATGTTCCCTTTGTAATGTAAGGAATGTTGTTTACGGATGTTTCGGCTTCATTGAAGTCAGCAAACTTGTCAACGGTTTTACCGCTCTGGAAGCCGAAGTGCTTAAACAAGTCAAACGGTGCATTGACAGAAAGCACAGAAACATTGAACTTGCCTGAATCGACGATCATATCGTGAGTTTTATTATCTTTATTTACGGTTACTGCAATTCTGTTGGGTGCAACCGTAACCTGGATAACTGTATTCACTATACAGCCGTTTTTGCTGCCGTTTACATTTGCTGTGATAACATAAAGCCCGTAGCCGAGCTTGAACATTGCATTGTTATTCATAATAATTCTCCTGTGAATTTATTTTAATTTGTTTTATTATATTATATATTAAAATTATAAAGAAAAAAAGATTGAAATGAAAAATTTTTTATATTATTATATCATTAATAGCTAAATTTCAGGAGGTTATTATGAGCGATTTCAGATTCAGACAGGTTCATCTTGATTTTCATACTTCACCGGCAATTCCGGGTGTAGGCGAAAAATTCGATAAAGAAGAGTGGCAGAGAATATTAAAACTCGGTCACGTTGATTCAATAACGGTTTTTTCAAAGTGTCATCACGGTTATTCATTTCATCCGTCAGAGGTAAACGAAATGCATCCGACACTTAAGTTCGATTTACTTAAGGCTCAGCTTGATGCCTGTGCAGAAATCGGTGTTAAGGCTCCGGTTTATATCTCGGCAGGTTATGACGAGAAGGATGCGGTTGCTCATCCCGAATGGTTACACAGAGAAAAAAACGACAGAAATGTAAACGGAGATTTCTTTGAAGCAAGGTATCATAATATGTGTTTTAACACAGGTTATCTTGATAAGCTTATTGCGGAAATTGAAGAGGTTATGCAGGTTTATAATCCTTGCGAAATTTTCCTTGATATCGTTGGTGAAAGATCTTGCTACTGTGCAAAGTGCCGTGCAGATATGGCAAAGGAGGGCCTCAGCTACCTTAACGACGATGATGTAAGAGTATTCGGAAAAAAGGTTTACAGAAATTATCTTGACAGGGTAGAAGAAGCGGTACATAAATATAATAAAGATACTGTTATTTTCCAGAATTCGGGTCATCTTACAAAGGGCAGACGTGATCTTGTTGATACGTTGGCACATCTCGAGCTTGAAAGCCTTCCTACGGGTGGCTGGAGCTACGACCATTTCCCGATGTCAGCATCATATGCAAGAACGCTCCGTGACGACTATCTTGGCATGACCGGCAAGTTCCATAAATCATGGGGTGAGTTCGGTGGCTTCAAGCATCCTAATGCACTTCGATATGAGGCTGCACTTTCACTTGCTGTAGGTGCAGGATGCTCAATAGGTGACCAGATGCATCCGAACGGTCAGCTCAATGCTTCAACCTTCGGACTTATAGGCGCAGCATATAAAGAGGTTGAAGAAAAAGAACCCTGGTGTAAGGGTGCAAAGGCTGTCGCAGATATCGCGGTGCTTTCAACTGAGGTACAGGGCGGAAGCTGGTATTCCGACAGCGTAAAGCCTGACGTAGGTGCAAACAGAATTCTTTTCGAAACACATCGACTTTATAATTTCATTGACCTTGAAGAAGATTTCAATAAATACAAATTGCTCATTCTTCCCGATTCGTGGAGATTTGACGAAAAACTTAAGAAGAAGGTTGATGACTACCTTGCAAACGGCGGTAAACTCCTTCTTTCAGGTGTATCGGGACTTGATGAGAATGGTGAATTCTGTGTTGATACCGGCATAAAGTACAAGGGTACAAACGAATTCAATCCGACCTATTATATTCCGGATTTTGAAACGGTAAACGGTACTACAGAATATCTTATGCGTGCAGAGTCGCATCTTTTTGAAAACATCGATGCAACTGTAGTCGCTTACGGTCAGGACCCGTATTTCAACAGAACACCTGACAGATTCTGCTCTCATCAGCACGCACCTAACAATACTGACTATACATATCCGACCGCGGTTATCAAGGGTAACATCGCATACATCGGCTGGGATGTTTTCGCAGGCTACGGTAAGTACGGCGATTTCCATCAGAAGGAAATGGTGAACCACATCATTAAGCTTCTTCTCGGTGATGAGATAACTCTTGAAACCTCAATGCCTGACCGCGGTGTTGCAACTCTTATGCAACAGGAAGGTAGAAAGATTGTTCATCTTCTCTTTGCACATACAACCAACAGAGGAGATAACACAGAGGTTATCGAGGATATTGTACCGCTTTATAACATCAATGTTTCTGTTAAGTGTGATAAGCCTTCAAAGGTTCTTCTTGTGCCGCAGAATGAAGAAATCAATTTCGCTTTTGAAGACGGTAAGGTAAGCTTTACTGTACCTGAAGTGAATGTCCATCAGATGGTAAGTATAGAGGTGTAAAAAATGGATTTTATTAAAGAAATATTCTTTTCAGATATTCCTGCAAGTGTGGCGGTTATCTGCCTTATAGGTTATTTCTGGGGAATGGCGGTAGTGTTTATCGCAAAGCCTCTTAAAAACGCAGAGTCGTTTTCAATCAAGCCTGTTGATAATGCAGGTAAGACAGAAATAAGAGTTTACTACGGCGGAATTTCTTTCGCTCTCGGTTCATTCCTTCTTTATCTTACACTTGCCCTCGGCACCCCGGTTTATTCGCTTGTCGGCGGTTTGTTCTTTGCGACAACGGTGCTTGTTACACGAACGATTTTCCTTTGTGTAGATAAAGGTTGGAAATGCCCTTACACTAAGCTCGCAATTCCTGCAGAAAGCTTCTTTGTAATAGGGCTCTGGATTTGTTTCATTCTTTCAAAAACTTTATATTAAAAGAAATATAAAATAGTGATTCGGCAGAAGACTTGTTCTTCTGCCGACTTTATGTTATGCTTTTTCAGG
>JAZRNR010000063.1:0-8187 GCA_045648305.1 Acutalibacteraceae bacterium | reverse complement strand
AAAAAACTATTTTAAAATTTCAACTCTGTCCCGGAACGGTTGCTTTTTGAAAGAAAAGAACCGGTCCATGCTAACGGTTATTCAGTTATTTAACGGAATAACCAGTTAGCATGGACGAAGAAGTGTTTTTCACTTCGGTGTAGTGGGTTTGCATCGACCCTTACGGATGAATTTTAAAACAAAATTCGTCGCTTCATTCGAAGCCCTTGAACAGTTTAACTCCGAAAGGTGGACGGTTTGAAAGTCCGTTGCGTACGCAAAAACTTCAAAAATCTTGTAAAGGTGAAAAAGATAGATTGATAACAATTTTTAATTTTCATCTAACATATTAATTATGAACGATTTAAAATCGTTAGAAAATTCCTGCGAAAGGAGGTATGTTAATGTCAAAGAACCCAACGAACAGAAAGGTTGGGGAGGTGTTGAATATTGAAATTAAGAAAGGAACGCAAAATATTCCGAAAGCAGTATATTCAGAATTAGCAAGATGCTTTTTCTCTGAAATAACAGAATTCTATAATGATAAAAAGAAGGTATGATAATATGTTTAAATTTTTCAAAAAAGTAAAGCTTACGGCCTTTACAAAAGCGTTTTTGCGCGCTATATTAAAAACTCCAAGGAGGAATGAAAATGAATGCTGTAATTTATGCCCGATACTCAAGCAATAACCAACGCGAGGAATCCATTGAAGGTCAGGTTCGTGAATGCAAGGCTTATGCAGAAAAGAACGGACAAACCATTGTAGGTATATACATAGACAGAGCCCGTTCTGCAAGAACAGATAACAGACCTGATTTTCAAAAAATGGTTAAAGACAGTTCAAAAAAGAGCTTCGATACTATTATTGTATGGAAGTTTGACCGTTTCGCACGAAATCGTTACGACTCAGCACATTATAAACGTTTGCTGAGAAAGAACGGCGTTCAGGTTATATCTGCAACAGAAAACATCGCCGAAGGTTCACATGGAATTATGACGGAAACATTTCTTGAAGGAATGGCAGAATACTACTCGGCTGATCTTTCCGAAAAGGTTATAAGAGGAATTACAGAAAATGCACTCAAGTGTAAGTTTAACGGTGGTGTTGTACCTTTAGGTTATGTTGTTGATAAGGAACAGCACTTGCAGATAGACCCTTTGACTGCACCTGCAGTTCTTGATGCTTTTCAGAGTTATTCTGACGGAAAGTCGATGAAAGAAGTTGCGGAAGATATGTGCAGCAAGGGAATCAGAAACAACCGCGGAGGAAAGATTACTTTCAATGTTCTGACACATATGTTTCATAATCGCAGATACATAGGTGAATACAAGTGCCGTGATATTATTCATCCGAACGGAATTCCTGCAATAGTTCCGTTAGATTTGTTTGAAAAAGTTCAGGACAGAATGGCACAGACGAAAAAAGCACCTGCAAAACATAAAGCAGAAGATGACTATCTGCTTTCACCGAAGTTATATTGCGGAAAATGCAACAGGCTTATGGTCGGAGAAAGCGGAACAAGTAAAACTTCAAAAAAATATCATTATTACAAGTGTTCCGGTGTTAAAAAATTCCACGACTGCGACAAGAAAACAGTTGGAAAAGATGCACTTGAATCAATTGTTTTAAAACAAATCGAAAATGTGTATATGGATGACAATCTGATTGAAAAGATTGCCAATGAAGTTCTGAAAGAACAGGCTAAAGAAAACACAACATTGCCTCTGCTTAAAAAGAAATATGCCGAAACTGTAAAAGGCATCAGCAATATGCTTGATGCTATACAGAACGGAATACTGACAGAATCGACCAAAGAGAGGCTTGAATCATTAGAGCTGCAAAAAGCCGATTTATCACTGAAAATCACAAAAGAAGAACTCGAAAGACCGCTGTTAACAAAAGAGCAGATTATCGAATGGCTGAAGAGCTTACGAAAGTATGGAACAAAGCGTTTAGACCATAAACGAAGACTGATAAATACTTTTGTTAATTCAGTTTATCTGTATGACGATAGAATTGTCATTAACTTCAACTACAAGGACGGTGCAAAAACCGTCCGCGTAGATGAAGTTAAAAATTTACTCCTGAGTTCGGATTCTAATGTATATGCTCTGCCAGAATATAAGCCTTGTAACTACGCGGTGTCAAGGCTTTTTCCTTTTATTTCAAGAAATAAATTAATTCGTTTCTATTCGTGTTTAGTTGTATCAAGTACGTTTTATTTCGGCGTCATTCTGCCGTCACGTCGTCTTTCGGCGACGGCGACGACGGGAGGATACTAAAGGTGATTTGAGCAACCTTGACTTGAAAACAAAATGAGAATATAATTAACTCATAGCAATTTCCTAAAGGAGGAAATACAAATGAAAAGAATGTTAAAACGAGTTTTAGCAACACTCTTAACTGTTGTTATGCTACTTACCGTCGCTCCACTGAGTGGTTTCACGGGGTTGGAGCTGGACTTTGATTGGTTCGACTTCAACATCAAAGCAAGCGCGGCAACCTATAGTGGCACCTGCGGTGACAATCTTACTTGGACTTTTAATGAGTCAACGGGTGAGCTCTCAATCACCGGTACAGGTGCTATGTATGATTATGATGGTTACGATTGCCCGTGGGGGGCATATATAGATGATATCAAATCAGTTGTTATCGGCAACAGTGTCACCACAATCGGAGATTATGCGTTCATGAATTGCTACCGTCTGATAAGCGTAATAATTCCTAATGGTGTCACCACAATCGGACGCGGTGCATTCGATATGTGCTACAGTCTAACAAGTGTAACAATCCCAGATAGTGTCACTACAATCGGAAATTATGCGTTCTATGGTTGCGAAAGCCTAACAAGCGTAACAATCCCAGATAGTGTCACTACAATCGGAGATTATGCGTTTTCCGAAATACCCTTGGGTAGCGAATATTATCTAGAAAAGGGGTCGTACGCTGAAACATATCTGTGTGACGTTTTTTCGAATATTGATCATTTTGTATATTATTATAGTTATAACGCAAACGAAGAGAAAATTATTTCTGTTGATGTTACATCAAAACTTAGCTTTGAAATAAATAAAGAAACATATACGATGACAATTAATTGTGTAGGTAACATGATGTCCTTTTTCGGTACAACTGCACCGTGGGATCAGTATCGACCGTATATAAAGCATGTAATTGTTAATGATGGTTGCACAAGTATTGGTGATAGTTTGTTTTATCGTAATACACATCTCTTAAGTGTGGAGGTTCCGGATAGTGTTACTAAAATTGATATGTATGCGTTTGGTGAGTGTTATAGACTCAGAAGTATTACAATTGGAACAGGTGTTACTGTTATTGAAGAAGGAGCATTTAGTGGTATTGATCGTTACGGCAACAAGGTGGATGTATATTACACTGGGGATATAGCGGGTTGGTGCTCAATTAATTTTGTTGATACTTATTCTAGTCCGTTGTATTTGGGTGGTGATTTTTATATCCAAGGAAAGCTCGTTGAGGGTGATTTGGTGGTTCCTGACAATGTAACTGAAATTGGTTCGTATACATTCTATAATTGCGATAGACTTACAAGTATAGTGATCCCCGATAATGTTACAGTTATGGGTTATGGTGCATTTATGGATTGCGATGGGATTGAGAGTGTAATAATAGGCAATGGTGTCATAGAAATTTATGCTTCTACATTCAGTAATTGCGATAGACTTAAGAATGTAATAATCGGCAACGGCGTCTCATGTATTTTGAATAATGCGTTTTCAAGGTGCAAAGAGCTTGAAAGTGTCACATTAGGTGACGGAGTCACAGAAATAGGAGCTTCTGCATTTATAGACTGCAGCAACTTGAGAAGTGTTAATTTACCTTATGGTGTTCAGTCAATCGGAAATTTTGCGTTTCTGGGTTGTCAAAGTCTTGGAAGTCTAAAGGTATACAATCGAAATTGTTACTTTGGTATTGGTTGTACGGGCTATTATACAACGATTGTAGGATATGAAGGCTCAACTGCTGAAGCTTATGCTAATGAAAATGGCTTTGATTTCGAACTGATTGCAGACAATGATCACGAGCATATTTACAGCAATTCCTGCGATGCTGAGTGTAATATCTGTGGTTATGCAAGAAACGATCTGGTTCACACTTATACTTATGTCTGCGATGCTGAGTGTGATTTGTGCGGTAATATCAGAACTGATGTTGAGCATACATATTCAGATGGTTGTGATTCTGAATGTGACATTTGCGGTTTTATAAGAACAGACCTCACTCATACATATACAAACGATTGTGATCCTGATTGTGATATCTGTGGCTATGTAAGAATAAAACTTGCTCATACTGATGAAAATTTTGACGGTATTTGTGAAGTGTGCGAAAAAAACACTTCGGATATTCTGGTTGGTGTTGAGCAAAACTTTAAAGTAAACGCAGGTGAAACTGTTTACATCAAATTTGTTCCTACAAACTCAGGTTTTTATACATTCTATTCATCAAGCAGTAGTGATACATACGGCGATGTTTACGATGCAAACAAAAATATACTTGCAAGTGATGATGACAGTGGAATTGGGAACAACTTCTCAATCACTTACGATTTTTATGCAGGAACAGTGTATTACCTTGGAGTTAAATATTACAGTCCAAGCGATTCGGGCGAAATTCCCGTAACAATCTGTCTTGATGAGCTTATTTGCGACCACAACAACACATATACCGAATATCGGGATTCAACTTGTAGTGTAGAAGGCTATAATATGATAATTTGTAACGATTGTGGTATGTGCATTTATTATGAATCACTCCCATTAGTTGAGCATAATATGAAAACCGGTATTTTCAATCCTACTTGCGAAGAAGCGGGCGCAAAAATTTGTTACTGCAAACAATGTTCCTACGCTTACGTTGCTGAACATCTTGCGCCACTCGGTCACTCTGAATTGGTTTGGGTAACTGTAAAAGCTCCCTCAACCAGAAACGAAGGAACAATGAACCGGATTTGCCCTGCCTGTGAAGAAGTGTTTGATACGAAGACTATCCCTGCAATCACACTTTCAGGCAACAGCACAGCAAATGTTGACTTTGAAACAAACACAATCACGGGCTTTGATTCAGGTTCAACTTCAATTGATGATTACTTGTCTGCCACAAACAACGGCTACACATTCACTTGTGAATCTGACACAATCGGCACAGGTACGGTGATCACCCTGACGACCGGTGAAGATCTGATCAACGAGTATGAAGCTGTTATCTTTGGTGATGTCAACGGTGACTCGTGGTACGACGGTCAGGATGCAATTATCGTAGACTGCCTCGCAAACGGAATGCTTACGCAGGACGATGTCATCGAAGCTGTATGGATGGCCGCAGACTGTAACCATGACGGTGTGATTGATCAGCTTGATGTTGATTTGCTCAATCAGGCCGGTACACTCCTCGCAAATGTTGACCAGTCCAAGTCTGCAGAAGAGCTCTTTGAAACATCATCAGCTTATGTTGAGTATCTTGACCTCATCGATCAGACATTCGAAATTGAGGTTGAAGATGAGGAAGATTCAACAACGCCCGACACAGAAGAAAATGTTGAAGAGACAGAACCAAGTCAGGACAATTTCTTCTCTTTCATTCTTGATTTTGTTGAATTCTTCAAACAAATTTTCAACTTCATTCTTGAATTCATCAACAATTGATTCAATCATTATTAGCCCCCGGCGCCAACTTTGTCGGTGTCGGGGTTTTGTTGTTTCAAGATCAAAAAAACCACGAACCACGTGAGGCAAAACAACAAACCACGCTGCTTTTCACGTCAGCTGAAAATGACTTTTGCATTGGTTCTCCTTGCTTTTTGATGCATTCAGGTCAAAAAACCACGAGACCACGTCATCAAACACAGATTTTTTAAGAATAAATTTTGTCGCCGAGAACACGAAAAATCCGAACTCTTACAACCACTCGGTGAAGAATTCGGATTTTTGTTAATAGCTAAATAGAAGCCTTGTTTCTATTTGCCTCAGTGTTTACTCGCTTTATGTTTAGCTAAGGTTTTTCCTGCTGAACTTTTTGCTTTACGAGATGAACTCTTTGAAGACAAAGTTTTTGCGGCGTTACCGACCCTGCTACCGTGATGTACAGCCATAGATGATCCTCCTTGAAATTAGCCTTTATGAGCCCAAGGACAACAGATTATACATCCGTCAGCATCGGGGTAAATCGTTTTAGCTGTAGCTACAGCATCAACTTCGTTTGAAAAACATCCAACATATGATGAGTTTATAATACCAAGTTGATTTTTGTGAGCCTCGGTATGAACCTCGTGATGAAGTCCAGGGTTGTGGGTTTGAATATTGTTAACATAATAGTGTTTATACATAGAAACACATCCTTTCTGCCGTTTATACGGCATAATTAAAAATTTTAATGCATTTTCAGTAGACAACTGAACTGGGATGTGTTATACTTCTAAGAAATGTAGTCGGGTTGTACCACACATCCCGTCATGAAAAGCTTTTCGTTTGTTGTTGCACCAACTTACGAAAGGCTTTTTGTTTTGCTCGAAACAATCAATTTACATCACCTGCTTTCTTATATCTTTTATTAAGCACGGAGAATTCCGAGTAAGTCATAATAAAAAAAGGTTCGATTCCTACTCTTGTTGTCCGTGAATAATATTTTATTATCTACAAGTTGTCCCAAATATCTGTTTATACTTGTCATGGGTATTTTTGTTATTTCAGCAATTTGTTTCGCACTCGTAATAGGGTGTTGATACAAAGCGTTTATAATATCAACCATATTTGATGAATGTGATATGCCGCAAGCGATTTTCATATGTTCACAGTACAGGTTATTTATATCGGAGATAATCTGAATATATTTTTCGCATTGTTTAGTTACTGTAGAAAGAAAGAACTTAATCCATTCGTTCCAATCACCGTGTATTCTGATGTTATTTAGTAAGGTGTAATATCGCAATTTATCACGCTCTAAGGCTTCGCTTATAAAGAAACACGGTAACTCAATTTGTTTTTGTGAAAATAAATACATCGGTATCAGTAGTCGGCCGACACGACCATTTCCATCCATAAACGGGTGAATAGTTTCAAATTGTGCATGAATAATTGCCGTTCTTACAAGAGGACGATATTTATCATTCGGGTTGTTCATGTATTCAAGGAGATTCTTCATTAACTCCGGAACTTTTTCGGGTACGGGCGGAATAAATGTTATTGCGTGTGTTTTATCATATTTGCCGATATAATTTTGCTCTATTCGATATTCACCAACAAGTGCGGGCTTACGCACATTTCCACTCATTAAAGTTCTATGAACTTCAAAGAAAAATTCATCGGAAAAATCACGTCTTTTGAGAATGTCATATCCTTGCACAGTTGCAATATAGTAGTTGCCGACCTCGTTAAGATTTTTGTCTTTTTCGTTCGGAGCAACTTGGTTTATAAGCACACCATCCAAAGTGGCCTGTGTACCCTCAAGCTTGGATGATGCAAGAGCTTCTTTCTGTTGTAATGTAGGCATAAACCATGAGCTGTCAAGTTTACTATCTTTAATTTTTTCCTTATATACTTCCAGTTTAGTTGTTGCATCAATTAACTCTTCATAAAAGTATGCTTGGTCTATAGCTGTGCTGTCAAGTGGTAACAAACTTGCATTATAAGCTGTTTTCATAATACACTCATCCTTCCGTTGCATAGATGATAGCATAACTAAAACCAAATGTCAACAGTTTTGGTTCTAAAATCTCAAATTTAACATACTATACAACCAAATCGTCAGCGATTTGAGATGGTTTTGCCTTTTCCTTGCAAAATCCATATGCTTAGAACCACAAGTGATAATATACAATTTTATTAACACATTCTCGCCGCCAAGAACACGTCATTTCCACCACTATAGGAGACCGCTTGCACGGTCTCCGTTTTTTCTTGGGATTTCCTTGCATTTTGTCTCTCTCGTTCTCTTCTCGCCGCCGAGTTTTCGGCGTCAGAGAATTGTGCGCAGCCCCGTCAGTGGATGCTCCTACATATGCTCAGGCTCTGTAGAGTTGATTGACCTCTCAGAAAATTTACTTTTTCAGTTCGTCGTCGAGTCGTCGGCAACTTCATGCGAAGATGTTCCGCGTTTGTTGAAACAGCTCAGCTTCGTATTTTTTGTGAACCTGTGACAGATGCGGTCATAAACATAGTCGCATGAACTC
>JAZRNR010000062.1:0-4779 GCA_045648305.1 Acutalibacteraceae bacterium | reverse complement strand
CATTTGATGCTTTCCTTACCTTGCTTGAAAACGGAGATTACGATTCGTTTATATTCGAGCTTGTCTCGGAAGAGGGAAATCAGCTGTTGACTATTGTGGAGGTTATTGAGCAGGTGTTTGATCAATTTATAACCAGTGCATTGAGAGTAACATCTAAGATAATCAACTTCTTCAGAAAAATATTTAAATAAATTTGATACAAGAATCACCCCCGAAATCTTAAATTTTCGGGGGTGATTAACTTTTCGTACCAAAAAACGACCTTTTCATACCCTTTTTGGTTTTTTTTGAAAAATTTGTGCTATATTGATTTCAACAAATAAATCGGAGGGATTTTTATGAAAGACAAAAAGAAAATTATAATCTGTGTAGCGGTAGCGGTTATTGTTGCAGCCAGTATTATCGTAGGAGTTTTCATCGGAAAGAGAAATGCTGATAAAAATGCAGATGTTGAAAATAGCACAACATCTACAACTACAACAATGGAAGAAAATACTACTACCACAGAGATTCCAACAAGTGAAAAAACAGACAAGGATATAAGTGTAACGATTGTTGATGGTATTATCAGCAATACGGATAGAAATAATTTTGAAGATGTTTTAGGTAACATTCTTTGGTTTAATTTTGATGCAAAAGAACCTCCGCATAGTGCCGAAGGATATACGGCTAAGGAGTATGAACTTTATAATTTCAAGCCTTATGATTATAAATCTGTCGAAGCAAAACGATATGCTTACAACAGACTTCTGACGGGATATCACACCCTCTTAGAAGAGATGGGTGATATTTATAATTGGTGGGATTTTAATATTTATGAATGTTGGAAAGGTTCCGAAGATGATCCTGAGTTTGAACAGGATCCCAAAAAACTTCTTGGAGAATTTTATTGTTATGTGGAAGAAAAGTATGTTGATATAGCTCTGAAAACAGTGTTCAATGTTCAACCGGACCACAATTATGTTCTGAAGTCCAAAGACGGTGAAGTGTACGCATATTACCTTGATGGATATTATTACTATCGAGGAGACGAGGGTGGTGACGGTGCAGGACCGGATATTGATATTAACAATATAATGGTTCAAAGTAATGGGAAGTTTTTAATTGATGCTACTTATTACGTAAGCTCCCCTGACGGCAGAGAAAAAATCTTTGACCTAAAAGTTATGGCCGAAATGAAAACTGTAGAAGGAAAGAGCTTGTGGAGTTTCTATAAAATCGAAAAGGCATAAAACTTTCTGTTCAGATAAGTGTGCATTGATATCTCCTGAAGGAAAAGAGGTAACACTATGAAAGATAAAAAGAAAATCATAATTTGTGCAGCGGTAGCAGTTGTAATTGTTATAGGCGCTATTGTGGGGGTTTTCATTGGAAAGAGAAACTCAGGCAAAAATGAAGAAGTTGAAAATAGCACAACATCTACAACACCAACCACCACAATAACTCAAGCAAATATTGTTGTAATAGAAGGCGATGAGACAGAGACTTCGACAGTCGGAACTACTACAACAACCCCTGAATTCAGCCATAAGGTTCCTGCCGTAACAGGTAGCGTAAAGGTTGACGGAGGGGTGGCACAAGGGGTCTGTACTTATAAAGGTGTAGATTATGTTGCTACGGAAGACGGTGTTTTTGCAGTAACAGCATCGGGTAAGAAAAAACTGACATCTCAGAGTGCAGGCGAATATCTTGCTGTGTTTGATGATAAAATTTACTATTCGGCAGAAAGTAAAGCAGAGAAGGAGTATATCGAGGGTTTTGAGGAAACGATTGATTGGCAGCTTTATGACGGTTGGGTAATGAACCTTGACGGAAGCGGTCAGAAAAAGCTTGTTGAGTTTATCGGTGATGGATTTATCATTTACGCAGATGACAATGCGATTTATTATGCTGAGTCTCCGGGCCAGGGAATTTACACCTGCGGTATAGGTTATTATATTTATAAATATGACATTAATACAGGAAAGAAAACTGTTATTGATGAAGGAAAAGTTATCTATAAGAATGAGGATGGTAAAAATGATATCTGGAAAGAGAGTGTTGATAACATTTTCTTCTATGATGACTGTATCTACTTCAGACACTATAATTCCTGTGACGGTAGCTATGTAAGGGCTGCAAAATACAATGTGAAGACAGGCAAAAAAACAGAGATTGCAGATTTTTGCTACCAGTTGCATCTTGCCAAGAACGGAGAAATTTATCTCATAGAAGCTGAGGAAAGAAGACCTGACGAAAGTACCCGTGAATATACCAGATATTTTTCAAAGTATTCACCGAAGAATAACAAGGTCGAAAGAATCAGAAAGTGTCAGAATGAAAGCACTTTAATTGTTGGTTCCGACGAAAAGAATATATATCTTTCGGATACAGATTATGATGCCGGAACAAGTGTGTTTGCGTATTACAATACCGAGGATGGTTACAAGGATGTTGTCAAAAAGAATACAACGGATGTTATGTTTATCAAGTATGATTCCTCAACAGGAAAGTTGATTTATCTTGATAACAAAGAAGATGATTCCTTGATTAAAGAGCTTTGTAACGGCAAAGAAAAAGTTATAAAAGAAATTGATGACTATGGCGGATATTTAACTGCTGCAGGAGAGCATTGTGTAGTGGTAGATATCTATATCTCGGAAGAGAGCGAAGCAGAGAATGATTACTATAAAGAAAAAATCATTATGTTGAAATAAATGTTGTTCAGTAGATTTTTATGTAAGATAAAAATCTTAATTGATTGACTTCAATGAATGATTGATTCAAGGTGTTTTATCGGTTTACATTATAGGTTGAAAAACAATCAGATATACAAAATTTTAGGGAGGTGAGATGTATGGGATTAGCATACGCGGCACTTTTGGCACTTCTTCCGTTAGCACCATTGGGGTTTATTTATGAAAGATTTCCGGAAGTGGGAGAAGTAATGATCCAAGCTTTGGCATACCTTATTTTTCCGTTCGTGATGTTGTTCGGATTTTGATTGGTTTGGCGGGAATGAAGTCTATTATTATGTAAAATGAAAAGGAGAAAAGCTTAATGATAAAAATTCTAAGAAATACGTTGGCTGTAATGATAACATTAGTAATGATTTGTTCCGTCTTTGCATTGAATATTGTTAATGCAAGTGCGGCATACGAAAACACGTCATCCTCTTACAATTATCCGATAAGAAAAATTGCGAACAGCGGAAGAGGTTTCTCAAGTTCACATAAAGGTGTTGATTTGACGATTGAGAAAGGAACACCCGTATATTCATCAAAAAACGGAACAGTTGAAATTGTTTATTCAGGCTGTAAAAATTATAATGGCGCAAGTTCTGGCGGACAAGACTGTAAGGCTAAGGGATGTACGCAGGATAAGGTTTATATGAGTGGTTCCGGATATAAAGCGGGATATTATTGCAATAATGGATTCGGAAATGGTGTTGTAGTTAAGAATGATGATGGAAAGTTTTGTTACTATGCACATTTGAATACTGTCAATGTAAAAAAAGGCGACAAGGTAACTGCCAATACAAAATTAGGCGAAGTTGGAAGTTCAGGTTGTTCAACAGGTGCCCATCTTCATTTTTCGATAAACAGTAAAGCCGTTGGCGGAACATCATATGACCCATTTAAATATATTTTTCCGGGATTTAAAATCAATTTGACTAACAATGGTTCTGACTCGGTTAATCCACAGTTCAGAATATATTTTCCGTGGACAGATTTTGAAGCAAGCAAATGTAAAATCAGTTTTGGTACATCTGCAGCTTCTTTGACACAAACATCGAGCGATACAGATGTTAATACAAACTATTGTTTCTATGATCTTGGTAAAAAATTTGGAAATCTTACAAAGGGTAAGACCTATTATGTCAAGGTGAGTGTTACTAAGAATGGTACAACATTTGAATCCAAGACATATTCCTTTGTTGCAGGTTCAGGCAATAAAACTTTCCTTGACTACAGCAGTGTGGCAAGCTCATCAATCATGATTACCTTTAATGCCAACGGTGGATCATGCTCAACAGCAAACAAAAACGTAACAAGCGGTAGCACATACGGTACACTTCCGACACCTACAAGAAGCGGATATAAATTTAACGGTTGGTATACAGCAGCAAGCGGAGGCACAAAAATAACAGCATCAAGCACAGTTTCTGCAACGTCAAATCAGACACTCTATGCACAGTGGTCTTGCACTCATAGCTCTACAGAAATAAAAAATGTCAAAGGTGCAACTTGTACAACAGAAGGATATACAGGTGACACATATTGCAAGACCTGTGGTACGAAGACTGCAACAGGCTCGGTCATTGCAAAAAAATCACACAAAGACAACAATTATGATGGTAAGTGTGATAGTTGCGGTATTGTTACTGGAACCGCCAAAGGAAGGGTTCGTTCTGTTGAAATCGATGATTTTACATTGGAATATAAGGGAACAACAATACTTACGACATATATTAATGCCGATGCAAATGTAGATTATACGGTTTCTTATAGTTCGTCAGAAATTTCAGTTGCTGCTGTTGACGAAAACGGCAATGTTATAGCAACAGGCACAGGTAACGCAACAATCATCTGTACAGTAACCGATGAATTCGGCAATGTTGTTTCTGATACCTGTAATGTCGAAGTCGAATATACCTGGTGGCAGTGGATTATCGTTAGTGTTCTCTTCGGTTGGATTTGGTATTGATAAACTTTAAAGAAGAAAAAAGGAGGCTGTTTTTTCAGTCTCCTTTTTGTCGTCGTCTTTGCCGCCGTAAAGGTTATAGGGTGAACCGTCACT
>JAZRNR010000061.1:0-2962 GCA_045648305.1 Acutalibacteraceae bacterium | reverse complement strand
CGCCAATAAAACGGATAATAATTTTTTCATTCTAACAACTTCTTTCTGCCGTTTGGCTATGATGCATAGATTGTATCACTAAAAAAGCAAATTTTTTTACGCGAAGACCTGAAATGTCGTTTTGACGACCTGAAATGTCTTAAATTCTCATTTTTATGCTGAAAAATAAAAAAGGCAGGAATGCCGAAGCAAATCCTGCCGAAATTAACAGTATCATTTTTTGAAAAGTTTGCGTATCGCATTTATAACATTTTTAATTACCTTGAACGCTTCTGTAACAAATTCCCCGACCGTTTCTTCAAAGAAATCTGAAAGCATTTCAAAAAATGTTTCACCTTCTTCCTCCTCAAAGCTTATAATTCCGTCTGTATCTTCAGCCTGAAGCAACTTTATAAGTTCGGGAAGAGAAACTGTCTTGCCGTTGACAGAAACGCTGATATAAACCTCGTTAAGAGTAAAATATTCTTCTGCACCGTCAAGGTTTTCTGTATCAATGACAATTGTGTCGGGAGCTATACCCTCAAATGTTATCTTGTCGAAGTACAGATAATATGCGTCAGAATGATCTGCAATCAGATTTGAAATGTAGTTGTAATCAAGGTTCTGATATATGGTTGTTTTGCCGTCGAATGAAAGCACCTGGTGACCGTCTTTTTCTTTATCGGTGCTTATTCCGTTAACAGTAAAGCCTGCTGATTTGAAGGCAGTGTATGTTCCTGAACCTGCCTTTGCAACGAAGAACAGACGTGAATCGTTACCCGAAAAAGCATTGTTGAAGCTCAGATCATCCGAAAGTGCAGTAACAATTGCAAGCTTTGAACAGTCCTTAAATGCATCGTCGCCAAGCTCCGTTACGCTTTCAGCCATATACACTTCCTCAAGTGCACCGAAGCCGCTGAATGCATTTTCTTCCACAGATGTTATACCGTTTTCGATTTCAACATAAGTAACAGCATGTGCAATATCGTTCCAGTCGGAGTAATCGCTGATTACACCTGTGCCCGAAATAGAGAGTGTTCCGCTTGTCTCGTCAAATGCCCACGTCGCATTTTCTCCGCAATTTCCTGATGTTGCCACATAGTTAAAAACAATGTTTTTAAACAGATCCATATTATTGGCTGTAGAAATTTCAATTTCATCCCATTGAGCCTCTGTACCCTTGTAGTATGTTGTAAACTCATCTTTCCCGAAAAATGATACACCGCCAATTTCCTTCATACTTTCCGGAATTACTATGCTTTTGAGAGATGTAGAATTAAAAGCGCAAGTGCCAAGAATTTTCACATTGTCCGGAATTATTATACTTTCAAGTGCGGTGCAATGACTAAAAACAGCAAATTCGATTGATAAAAGACTTTTCGGCAAAGTTACATCTGAAAGATTATCGCAATAAAAAAACGTGAATGGTCTTAGGATTGTAACCCCTTCGGGTACCGCTACCCTTGTGAGAGCTTTGCAGTGGCAGAACGCACCGCTGCCTATTGTTTTAATGCTTTTGGGAAATTCGATATTCTTAATACTTACGCAATACTGAAATGCGTAGTCACTAATATCAACAACACCGTCCGGGATTACAAGGTTTTCAATCAAAACGCCGTTTATATAAAGATTTATACCGGTAACAAATACGTCAAAACCAAACTCTATCGCACACCAATCTTCAATATCACCTGTGTAGTACACATCTGTAACAGTTTCCATGAAATTGAATGCATTATCACCGATACTTGTTACACTTTCCGGGATTTCTATGCTTTGGAGCTTAGTGCAGTTGTAAAACGCACCTTTACCTATTCTTGTAAGGCTTTTGGGCATTTCTACACTTTTAAGACTTGTGCAAAAACTAAAAGCATAGTCACCGATAGTTGTAATCCCATCAGGTATTACAAGGTTTTCTATAAGAGCACCATTAACGTAAAGGTTTACACCTGTAGAAAATATACTTTCATTAAAACTCATTGCACACCAATCTGCAACATCGCCTTTATAATAAACATCCGAAAGGCTTGCGGTTTCCTTAAACGCATTTTCGTCTACATTTACAACACTGTCAGGAATTATTACTTTTTCAAGAGAAGTGCATCCCGAAAAGGTATAAGTTTCAAGCTTAGTTATACCGTCAGGGATTTCTATGCTTTGGAGATTCGTACAGTTGTAAAATGCTCCTTCTCTGATGCTTACAAGACTATCCGCAAGTTCTATGCTTACAAGCGACGTACAACTATCAAACGCATAAAAACCGATTTTTGTGATACCGTTGGTTATTTCGATATTCTTAATTTCACTTTTAAAACCTTCCCAACCCGAATAATCGTTGACTGTGCCTGTACCTGAAATTGTAAGTTTAAACGCTTCTGCATCATAAACCCACTCTGCATTTTCACCGCAGGAACCTGACATCACCGTATCTTCAGCAAACGATACGACCGACAGATTGAATGCAAAAAGTATTGAAAGCAATATTGCGATACCTTTTTTAAAAATGTGTTTCATTTTAGATTTCCTTTCGATTGATATATAAGGCAACAATAACCCATAATTATTATACATATTTTTTTAATTTTGGCACAGCCAACGGCCCGAAATCGCCTTTTATGGGTCTGAAATGGGGTGTTTTTTCCAATTTTAGCACTATCAAAGCATTATGTCAAAGTTACGGCTATCAAAACGGAGGACAAATTTGAAAATTTATAATTTTTAAAACTATCGCAGACAAGAAGAAAGAGCCCTATCTCACAGTGAGATAGAGCTCATTTTTATTGATATATAATGGTTTGAGAGCTTATTTAGAAGCTTCTTCAACTGCAACTGCGCAAGCAACTGTCATACCAACCATCGGGTTGTTACCTGCACCGATGAGACCCATCATCTCTACGTGTGCGGGAACTGATGAAGAACCTGCGAACTGTGCGTCTGAGTGCATACGACCCATTGTATCTGTCATACCGTATGAAGCAGGACC
>JAZRNR010000060.1:0-14570 GCA_045648305.1 Acutalibacteraceae bacterium | reverse complement strand
CAAAGAGCGGCAGATTTATTTTAAATCCGCCTGTTAAGGTCGATGCAAACCATAACACCGAAGTGAAAAACACTTCTTCGTCCTGCTAACTGGTTATTCCGTTAAATAACTGAATAACCGTTAGCATGGACCGGTTCTTTTCTTTCAAAAAGCAACCGTTCCGGGACAGAGTTGAAATTTTAAAATAGTTTTTTCAACTCTGTCCCCAAACCAAAACTGTAAATTGTTTTAAAATATCGTTTTGGTTTGAAAGGAGATGCCTACCTGCGAATTTTAAAACAATTCGCATCTCACGGCACCTCAGCAGACGAACAATACTTAATGCATATCTGTATTGCTCATCCACCCACAAGCAACAAGAATCTGTCCCTGTGTGAGAAACTCCTATAGCCTGTGTCTTCAGTTATAATATGTTAGAAAGAAATTTAATAAAAAAGAAAACCTGAAGCCATACAGCTTCAGGTAAAGAAAATTCCCCGACATCAGATTTAGTCCGATGTCGGGGATTAGAAGATATATTAAGCATTTTCAATAAAGTCAATAACATCGCCAACAGTTTTGAGACTTTTTATAGCTCTATCAGGAATTTCGATGTCAAATTCATCTTCCACAGTACAGGCAAGTTGAATTAAATCAAAAGACGTTAATCCTAAATCTTTTATCAGATTTGAATTTTGGTTAATTTCAAGATTTTGGTTGCCTGTATGACTTTTGATAATTTCCGCTAACTTTTCAATCATTTTAATTCTCCTCAGTATGTCCTTTTGATTTTTTTAGTTGTTGTTTTTGCAAATTCGTTTTTTCTGAATTTTATATCAGAAACCTGTTTAAAAGACGGTAAGTGTTCGTTGGCGATTCCAACCTTGTCTTTTATTATATCTTCAACATTAGTAATATCATAATCAGGAAAAACTTCTGCTACAATACGGTCATTTTCTCCAAATACAACAATTTCTTTGATTTCAGGTATATTGTTCATCATAACCGCTTCAACTTCTTCGGGTGCAACGTTTTTACCGTTAGAAAGAATAATGAGGTTCTTTTTTCTTCCCGTTATGTAAAGCAGTCCGTCTTCATCTATACTTCCCAAATCACCGGTTTTGAACCATTTACCGTCAAAGGCTTCTTTTGTTGCTTCATCATTTTTGTAATAACCCATAAAAACAGTAGGTCCTTTGAGCTGAACTTCGCCATCAACAATTCTACCTTCAAGCTCAGGGTGGATTGCACCGACACTTGCAGGAGCATAGTGTTCATTACGCATTGTTGCAACAATAGGAGAACACTCCGTAATACCATAACCGTTAGTGACTTTTATACCGATATCTCTGAATCCTTTTATATACTTCTCATCAATAGCTGAGCCACCGGTAATAAGCATTTCAAGATTACCTCCAAATGCTTCAAAAACTTGTTTGAATGCAACTCTTCTGATATCAATACCAACTTTTAAAAGAGCATTGCTGATTTTTATCATTGCTTTAAAGAGTTTTTCTTTACCTTGACTTCTTACGTTATCCCAAATTTTGTTATAAATAGCAACAAGAAGCATAGGAACAACAGAAACATGCTTTGGCTGTGCGTGTTTAATATCATCAAAGGCACGCTTTAAACTTGTGTTTATATATACAGGATAACCCTTTAACATCTGGCACAAAACACAAGCCATAAAACCAAAAGTATGATAGAAAGGAAGTAATGCTACAGTTCCTTCCGGAACAAATAAGTTTTGAGAGCTAACAATCGTATCCTTTGCTAAATTCCTGTGATTAAGCATAACGCCTTTCGGCTCAGATGTTGTTCCTGATGTAAAAACTATAGCGCACAGTTTTTCTTTATCAATCGTAGTGTCAATAAAACTTCGTTCGCCTTTTTTCAGAAGTTCACTACCTTCACTAATCAAGTCCGAAAACCTCTTCATATTAATGCTTTCGATTCCGCAGAAATCAGCAACATCCGAATATGTATTTGAGTGAATTAAAAGGACAGTGTCGCTTTTATTAAGCTGAAACTTAACATCTTCTGCAGTTGCTTCTTTGTCAATAGGAACTACCACATTACCGCCATTAACTATTGCAAAATACGAAACAATCCATTCATAACTATTTTCACCAATAACGGCAATATGAGCGTTTCTGTAACCTTTGTTGTGAAGATATGTTCCAAATGCATTTATATCATTTTGCAATTGTTTAAAAGAAACTTTGATTTCTTCGCCTTTCTTTTTGTACCAAAAAGCGGTTTTATCGCCAAACACTTCGGCGCAGTATCGTATCAAATCTTTTAAATCTGTCGGTTCTCCGACAGGATAGTATGGATATTTTTTATTAGCCATTCTGTCACCTCAAAAATCCGATTGTTCTGAAATACTCAATATACTTTCTTATGTATTCAAAATCAATCTTGTTCCATTCAAAACCGAGCTTTCTTAAATATTCAACAGTAAACTCATTTTCAATTCTGATATTACTATCGTAATTCAAACGGTCATTCTCGTCCAAATCATCAATAAAAGCTTCAAATATATGCTTACTCTGAGTTTGTTCCATTGTTTTCCTCAGAACAGAAGAGAACTGCTCTTCGCTGACAGTTTTCATACTGCTACCGAGTGCATTCATATATTCAAGAAGCTTATCAAGATATACAACCTTCGTGCTGTTGATATGGAAAACATTATGATCTTTATTGAAATATCTTGCAATAGTCATCACAGCTTCGGCAGCCTCATCAATTGGCGTAAATTCTGAATAAAGCTCCATTAAATAATCAGGCACCACACCAAGATTCAGCACAGCTCTTATT
Source organism: Acutalibacteraceae bacterium (assembly GCA_045648305.1). Taxonomy (GTDB): domain Bacteria; phylum Bacillota; class Clostridia; order Oscillospirales; family Acutalibacteraceae; genus CAG-488. The sequence continues at coordinate 11,768 of JAZRNR010000060.1, read as the reverse complement.
CGCTGTAAGAACGCATTGCTTTCGTAATTCTTTTGGAACTTGCCGTCACTGAAACGGTTAGTCAGGTTACCCATACGCATAATCTGTGCAGGTAAGCCGTCGTAAATAGCTTCAAGAACTGCAATTTCAGCTTCAAACTTACTTCTCACGTACACATTTTCAAGAGACTGATTTATATACAGACTACTTTCAAAGAAATGCTTTTCATCTTCGCTGACATAACCGTCAAATTGATCTGCAAAGCTGTTGCCTGACACACTCAATGTTGATGTATGTATAAGCACCGCATCAGCCTGTTTTGTGAAATCAATAAGCTTCTTCGCTGTCTCAACATTTGCTTCATAAAAATACTTATATGAACCATAGTGTTTAACACTTGCCGCAGCATTGATAACCGTGTCAACATTGTTAAGCAATTCATCATAATTATCCTGTAAAAGTCCGAACAAGTCTTTCTGCAAATCAGCACAAATGACAACTATTCTGTCATTTGCTTTGTACTTATCATCAAAGTAGAATTTCAGCAGTTCATTGAATCTTTGCTTGCTGTCTTCCTGATTTTTACCTCTGACAAGACAGTATGCAATACCGTCATCATTATCAAGAAAATCCGCAAGAATATGAATTCCAAGATAACCTGTAGCTCCGGCAAGAAGAATATTTCCCACATCTCGTTTAACGGGTTCAGCAATGTATTCAACTTTATTTTTCTTCAGCACTTCATTAACCTTTGAATAGTCATAATCAGCAAATTCAAGTGTTTGGCTATCACCGTTTTCTATGAACTCGCAGAGTTTTTCTATTGTCGGGTAGTCAAACACATTCTGAAGAGCAAAGTATATACCTTCATTATGTGCCTCAGAAACAAATTCAATAACCTTAAGGCTGTCGCCGCCGAGATCATTGAAGAAATCGTCATTAATTCCGACCTGCTCAGTTTTAAACAGTTCTTCAAGAATTTTGCAAAGAGCTTTCTGAATTGCAGTAACAGGTTCTACGTATTCATTATCTGACGAAATATTATCAAGGTCTACTTTGGGCAGTGCATTCCTATTCGTCTTACCGCTTGAAGTGAGCGGCATTTCATCAAGGTGAGTGAATATATGCGGGAGCATATATTTCGGAAGTCTTTCGCCGATAACGTTCTTTATTTCCTGTGCAGACTTTTCTTCACCCGTGTAGAAAGCACAGATAAGCTGTCTGCCTTCGCTGTTCTTGCGAACTACTACAACAGACATATTTATGCCGTCAACACTTGAAATTGCATTTTCAATTTCACCAAGCTCAATGCGAAGGCCACGGATTTTAACCTGGAAGTCGTTTCTGCCGACATAGGCAATGTTGCCGTCTTCTCTCCAATAGGCAAGGTCGCCTGTTTTGTACATCTTACCTTCACCAAAGGGGTTGTCAATAAACTTTTCTGCTGTGAGTTCAGGTCGGTTAAGGTATCCTGCACCTACACAGTCACCTGCAATACAGAGTTCACCTATAACGCCAATAGGTACAAGTTTGAGATACTTGTCAACTATATGAATCTGCGTATTTGCAATAGGTCTTCCTATATGTATATCAATTGAATCCACAGGTGCATAAGTAACTCCGCATGTTGTTTCGGTAGGACCGTAACCATTTAGTATTACGGCATCGGTGTGTTTTTTCACCTTAGAAACCAAATCACTTGACAATTCTTCTGCACCTATCATTATCACAGAGACATTTTTAAGAGTATCACAAAAAGAAGCATCACTTAAATATATCTTCATTTTTGTAGGAGTTAAAATAAGACCTGTATTGTTTTCTTGCATCAAAGGTAATACCTGTTGAATATCATTCATACCGTAATTGTCAGCAAATAAAACCTTAACTCCATTAACTAAAGGCAGTATTGTCTCCTGCAAAGTAATATCGAATATCGTATTATTAATCGAAAGAATACTTTTACATTTTGTTATCAGCAAATGCTGGAAATGATTTTGTCTGCAATCCATACAAAAATTCACAACATTATTATGATTAACCACGACACCCTTTGGAACGCCTGTTGAACCCGAAGTGTATATACAGTAACAGTTATCTGTATTTTTAATGTCTATATCAGGATTTGTATCATCTGAATTTGAAAGCAAATCGTAAACATTATTTTCGGTAATATAGAATTTTGCACCGCTATCTTTGAGCATATACTCAATTCGATCTTGCGGATAATCCGGATCAATAGGTAAATATGCTGCACCTGATTTAATGATACCAAGCATTACAGTAATATGATAACTTTTTCGTGGTAAAGCGAACGCAACTATATCACCCACATCTATTTTTCTTTCAATGAGCGAGTGAGCAATTTTATTAGATTCTTTATTTAATTCTTGATATGTTAAAATCTTATCAGTCGCAACAAGTGCTGTATCGTGTGCATATTTGTTAACAGCAGTTTCAAACAAATTCTTTACATTGGTTGCTGATTTTTTGTTATATGCATCGTTAATATGAGTGTTCGAGACCAATACAGTAGCTTCTGTCGGTCCGTAAACATTAAAGATTTCAGCATCGGTTAAAGTTTTGAGCTCTTCAACAAGTGTTTCTTCTAAAGCCTCACCGCCAAGAATAATTACTTTGACAGCTTTAAGATAATCAAGCTGTTCCTTATCAACTATAAGCGATTTTATCTTTGTCGGTGTAGTCTGCAACACATCAGCAGGATTTGCTTTGATTAAATCATTAAGTTTGCTCTGTAATTTCGCCTGCTCTTCACTTGCAAGAACGATTTCCATACCATTTGCAAGAGGCAACAAACTTTCAGTTACAAATATATCAAAACCAACTGTTGTTACTGAAACAATGTTTTTGTAGCTTTCTTTGATAATCTTATGTACTACGTTATTACTATTATTATTTACGTAGTTGACAACATTACCGTGAGTAAGGAGTGTTCCTTTCGGCTTTCCTGTAGAACCTGATGTATAAATGCAGTAGCAATTATCTGTACCGTCAACAATTGCATCAGGATTATTAACATTTGAATTATCAAGCAGTTCAGATATGTTTTTATCTGTGACACAGAACTTTGCACCACTGTCAGAAAGCATATATTCAATTCTGTCCTGCGGATAATCAGGGTCAACGGGCATATATGCTGCACCGGATTTAAGAATACCAAGCATCGTTGCAATAAGATAACTTCTTCTCGGAAGCATAAATGCAACAATACCGCCTCTGCCGATGTCTTTTTCAATGAGCGAATGTGCAATTCTGTTTGCTTGCTCATTCAGTTCAGCATAAGTGAGAGTCTTATCACAAGCAATTACTGCAACCTTATCCGGGTTCTTTTCAACCTGTTCTTCAAAAAGCTCATGAACGCACTTATCCCTTGGATAATCTACCGCTGTGTCATTGAATTCAAAAAGAAGTGTATTCTTTTCTTTTATGCTCATAGCCTCAATATCTTGTATAAGTGATTTTTCATCAAGACACTGCTCAAGAATGAGCTTGAAAGCATTAATAAACTTCTGTATTTTCTGCTCCTTGTAAAGGTCTGTGCAATATTCAACCATTACAACAACATCGTCATTTCTCGGCATAATATTGAATGTGAAATCGCACTTTGCTGATGTAATAGGCACAGGGAGAAGTTCAGCCTTTTTATCGCCAAAGATAACGTCTGTCATCTCTTCGCTCTGATAAGCAAACATAACATCAAACAGCGGATTTCTACCGCTTGTTTCAACATTAAGTTTTTTAACAAGCTCTCCAAAAGGATAGTTCTGATTATCAATAGCTAAAACAGAGTTTGCTTTAACTTCATTAAATAAATCAACAATCGTCTTGTTTCCTTCAGGTTTATTCCTGAGGGCAATGGTATTTACAAACATACCGATTGTATTAAGATATTTTGCATTTCTGCCACTTACCGGCATACCGACAACAATATCTTCATTACCCGAAAACTTTGAAAGAAGAATATTGAAGCAAGACATATAGAACACATAAGGAGTGATATTCAAATCCTTACATTTTGCAGTGATTTTGTTATGTAATTCAATATCAATAACATCGTAAACAGAGCTTCCGTTGAATGACTGCTTGTCGGTTCTTGCGAAATCTGTAGGCAATTCGAGAACAGGAATTTCGTCATCAAAGACTGAAAGCCAATATTTTTCGTTTGCTTCAAGATTTACTTCCTGAACAGCAAATTCGCCGTATTGAACGACATTGGTGCTGATATATCTGCCCATATAGAGTTCATTGAGCTCTTTGAAGAATACAGGCATAGTGCCACCGTCAGAAATAATATGATGAATATCAATCATAACAGTGTTTTCATAATATCCTACACGGATAAGTGGGGATTTTTCCAAGTCAAAAGGTCTGATGAATTCAAGAACATCTTCACTTGAAAGAGTCTCAACAGTTACACTGGCAGACTCATTAATAACCTGCATAATCTGACCATTCTGATTTTTAAAGTGAGTTCTTATAGCCTCGTGTCTTTCAATGAGCTTATTTACAGCATTCTGAAGTCTTTCAACATCAAGCTCATCAACTTTAAATACATAAGGAATATTATAAAGTGTTGAATCTGCGTTCATACTCTGTGCGGTATATACACGCATCTGAGCAGGTGTGGCAGGGATAACATTACCATATTCAACCTTTATTTCTTCAACTGCTTTTGCGGTCAGTTCTTTCGCGAGGACTTGTATTGTTTCGCAGTCAAAGATAGTTCTTACCTTAACATCATAACCTCTTGATTCGAGCTGACTTGTAAGCTCAATCGCTTTAAGGCTATCTCCGCCGATATCAAAGAAATTATCAAGTGTGCTGACTTTTTCACAGCCGAGAATATCTTTAATTGAATCAACAAGAGCCTGTTCAACTTCTGTTTCGGGTGCAACATACTCTACTGTTGTTTCGATATTTTCAAGGTCGATTTCAGGCAGAGTTTTTCTGCTGATTTTACCGCTTGAAGTAAGAGGCATTTCATCAAGGTAAGTAAAAATATGCGGAAGCATATACTTTGGCAGTTTTTCACCGATTACAGTTTTAATCTCTTGTGCTAACTTTTCTTCTCCTGTGTAGAACGCGCAGATAAGCTGTCTGCCTTCAATGTTTTTACGGACAACTACAACAGACATATTTATGCCGTCAACACTTGAAATTGCATTTTCAATTTCACCAAGCTCAATACGAAGTCCACGGATTTTAACCTGAAAGTCGTTTCTGCCAACATAAGCAATATTACCATCTATGCGCCAATATGCAAGGTCACCTGTTTTATACATCTTACCTTTGCCAAATGGGTTATCAATAAACTTTTCTACAGTGAGTTCAGGACGGTTGAGATAACCTGCACCGACACAGTCACCTGCAATACAAAGTTCACCCGTAACACCGATGGGTACAGGTTTCATGTATTTGTCTACAATATAGATTTGGGTGTTTGCTATAGGTTTGCCGATTGTGATATCAATATCTTTAATTTCAGCATTAGTTACCCACACAGTTGCTTCAGTAGGTCCATAGATGTTGAAGATTTCTGCATCAGTTAATGATTTGAGTTCTTCAACAAGTGTGCTTTCTAATGCTTCACCACCAAGGATGATTACTTTAACTGTTTTAAGGTAATCAAGCTGTTCTTTGTCAACTATAAGCGACTTTATCTTTGTCGGTGTAGTCTGCAACACATCGGCAGGATTTGCTTTGATTAAATCATTAAGTTTGCTCTGCAACTTAGCCTGCTCTTCACTTGCAAGAACAATCTCCATACCATTTGCAAGTGGCAACAAACTTTCTGTTACAAAGATATCAAAACCTACTGTTGTTACTGAAATAATATTTTTGTAACTTTCCTTAATTATTTTGCATATTACATTACAATAATTGTTATCAACATAATTTGATACGTTACCATGTGTGAGAAGCGTTCCTTTAGGTTTACCTGTAGAACCTGATGTATAAATGCAGTAACAAGTATCTGTACCTTCAACCAAAATATCAGGATTATTAATTTTAGAATTATCAAGCAATTCAGATATATTTTCTCCTGTGACGCAGAATTTTGCACCACTGTCAGCGAGCATATATTGAGTTCTGTCCTGCGGATAATCAGGGTCAATTGGCATATATGTCGCACCGGATTTAAGAATACCCAACATTGTTGCAATAAGATAACTCCGTCTCGGAAGCATAAATGCAACAATATCACCTCTGCCGATGCCTTTTTCTATGAGTGAATGTGCAATTATGTTTGCTTCTTCATTGAGTTCTTTGTATGTAAGAGTTTTATCACATGCAACAACGGCAATTTTATCGGGATTTTCCTCCACCTGCTCTTCAAACAGCTGATGGACGCACTTATCCCTTGGATAATCTACTGCTGTGTCATTGAAATCAAAAAGAAGAGTGTTCTTCTCCTCTCGTGAAAGAATATCTAATTCATAAATCTTTTTACTCTCATCTTCAATCGCACTATAAAGCAAGTTGCAAAGGTGTTCGTGAAGCTTGCTGATTTCATGCTCATTAAATTTTTCAACAAGATAGTCATAATGAACACGGAATATACCTTCGCTGTCACGGTCATCAATATGAATCTGCAAGCTTTCTGTCTGCATTCCGCTGTGATACCATGTTGTCTCAACCTCATCACCAAGAACCTTTGCGTTCTGATAACTGAGCATAATATCATAAAGTTTTTCATTAAACTTGTGATTGTTTCTTAATTCTTCAAGTAAAGTACCGTAATTATATCTTTGATGACGGAGAACCGATAATGTTGAAAGTTCAATATTTTCTGAATTTTCTCCAAAAGATTTTTCATTATCTAATTCAATAAGAACAGGTGCTGTATTGATAAACATTCCCATTGTGTTCTGTTCTTCAACTCCGTTGCGGTTAAGCACAGCTGTTCCGATATAAAACTTCTCGGCATTCATCTTTGTTCTGTTTATATATGTAGCAACTGCTGACATAAACAGAGAGAACACGGATGTTTCTTTTTTATCTGCATACGCAAGAATTTTTGCAGCATCTTCCTTATCAACAACAAAAGTTTCTCTCTTTGCCTCAAAGGTATGTGCCTGTTTTTCGGATAAATATGTTACCTCATCACACTTTTTAAACTGTGAAATGAAGTAATCCTTGTCTTTAGCATATCTTTTGCTTTCGATATATTTTTCTTCAGTTGCGATATAATTAACATAGGAATATGTCTGAACATCTTCACCGTTCAGAATTTTGTTAAACTGTGTACCGATAAGAGATAAAGTCCATGCATCAGAAATGAAGTGATGAAGCTTTGCGAGTACACCTTTTTTGTCGGGTAATACAACAATTTTGACATCACAAAGTGAGCCGTAAAAATCAAGCGGCTCTTTTGCATATTCAGAAGCATAAGAATCAAGTTCTTCCTTATTGTCAAAAAAAAGAACTTCAATATCCTGTTCTTTATATTCTGTTATGTATTGATATGGTTGTCCGTTTTCTTCCGACACTCTGATTCTCAGAGCATCATTCAGACGGTAAAGCTCGTTTACAGCTGTTTTCATATCATCGACAGATTTATCTGTGCTAATAAGCATACTGCCACAAACGATAGATATAGCACCACCTGTAAACTTCTCCATATCATATATTAATTTTTGTGGGTTGGTGAGATGCATTTTAATTACCTCTTTTTTAACAAACCATTTCTAAAATATAATTATAAAAATTATATCACTAATTGTATAATATTGCAATAAATTCAATTTTACTTTTTAAAAATATAACCACTATATCTTAATGTAACAAACATCAGATATAGTGGTATACAGCAGAATTTATTATATTGAAGATTATTCTAATAAAACAACAAATCCGAACGCTTCACCGATAATGGTAAAAGTGTTCGGATTGTTTGGGTTTGGCCCAACAAACGGCGCAAGAAATTATGACAAAAATCATAAGAATATAACCATCAAAAGCTATGATGCAGACAAAAACGGCAATAAATTTTTCACCGTTAAAGAACTCCCGTGGAAATCCACGGGAGTTGAACTTTTATTTATATCATTCTGAAATACTTTAAAGCATCCATAATCGCGTCTTCTTTTTCTTTAGGACATTGTGGTACTCTGTGACCCTCTTCGCCTTTGCTATAACACTCTCTTTCGATAATACCACACTTAGCTTTTACCTGTGATATATAAAGGGTTGACACTTTAAGACCATATTTTTTAAGCACGTAATCCTTGATTTCCTGATATGTTGCCTTTGTTTCGGCAGCAGTAATATCAAGCTCTGAAAGGTCAAGTTTTATGTCGATATGTGTGTCTGCTTTTCGTTGGGACAACAGAACAACCGTTTCAACGTGATTTGTATGTGGGAACATATCGACGGGTTGGATCTTTTTAACTTTGTATCCGTTCTTTATAAGGAATTTAAGATCTCTTTCCTGAGTTTCGGGGTTGCAGGAAACATAGACAACCTTCTTCGGGTTAAGCGTTACAACGCTTGAGAGAAAAGCTTCATCACTGCCCGCACGGGGAGGATCCATAAACACAACGTCCGCACTTTTGCCGTCAGCTGCCATTTTTGTCATAAACTTTCCTGCATCGTCGCAGAAAAATTTAATGTTCTGTGTGTCGTTTCTTCTCGCATTGTTCTTCGCATCAAAAACGGCATCCTTATTCACTTCAACCGCGATAACTTCCTTCGCTTTCTGTGCGGCAATAATGCCGATTGTACCTATTCCGCAGTAAGCGTCGATGACGGTTTCTTCGCCCGTAAGCTCTGCATATTCAATAGCTGTTGAATAAAGCTTTTCTGTCTGCACGGGATTAATCTGATAGAAAGATTTTGCCGAAATTCTGAAAACACAACCGCAGAGGGTGTCTTCAATCGTACCCTTGCCGTAAAGCACCTTTTCAGCATTGCCGAGCACAAGGCTTGTATGCTCACGGTTGATGTTCTGAATAATCGTCGTAATTTCAGGATGCTTTTTAAGAAGCTCTTTGATGAATGCATTTTTACCCGGAAACATCGGTGTGCCTGTTACAAGAACGACCATAATTTCTCCGCTTGTAAAGCCTCTTTTAACGAGGACGTGTCGAAGGAAACCGAATCCCGTGTCTTCGTTATACGGAATCATACGGTAGTGTTTCATCATATTACGGATTGTGACAATGATTTCGTCAGCCTTCTTGTCTTCAAGTCTGCATTCGTCAATACACACGATTCGGTGCGACTTCGACTGGTAAACGCCCGAAATAATCTTTCCGCCACGTGTTATTCCGAAAGCTGCCTGAACCTTGTTGCGGTAATTGTACGGGTTGTCCATTCCGATAATCTCATTAACACGGCAGAATTTGCCGAGCAGACGGATAACCTTCGCCTGCTTGTAGCTGAGCTGTTCGGAATAACTCATATTCTGAAGCTGACATCCGCCGCACTTTTTGGCAACGGGGCAGAATTCAGTTTTTTTCTGAGCAGTTGTTTGTTTTTTAGCCATTTGAACTGTCCTTCGGTTTCTTCATTGTAAGTGAAATTCGCTTTTTGTTAACTTCAACGGCAATTACCCAGACGGTAACAACCTGACCAACCTTAAGCACCTCTGAGGGATGCTTGATATATTTATCTGTAATCTGTGAAATATGAACAAGACCGTCCTGATGAACTCCGATGTCAACGAATGCACCGAAGTCGATAACGTTACGAACGGTACCCTGAAGCTCCATGCCTGGCTTGAGGTCGTTCATATCCATAACGTCTGTGCGGAGCATCGGAGGCGGAAGCTCGTCACGCGGGTCGCGTCCAGGCTGAAGAAGCTCCTTGACGATGTCGAGCATTGTCGGAACACCGACACCGATTTTCTCTGCAACGTTTTCCTGACCGAGAGCTTCGATTTTTTCTTTAAGCTCAACGAGCTTGCCGTTTGCGGCATCCTTTACGGTATAACCGCAAAGCTCAAGCAATGCCTTTGCGGCATCATAGCTTTCAGGGTGAACACCTGTGTTATCAAGAAGGTTTTTGCTTTCTGCAACACGCATAAATCCAGCACACTGCTCAAAAGCCTTTGCACCGAGCTTAGGAACCTTTTTAAGCTGTGAACGGCTTGTAAAAGCTCCGTTTTCTTCACGGTAGGTAACAATATTTTTAGCAACTGTGCTGTTGATACCCGAAACTCTCGTAAGAAGTGACGGCGATGCTGTGTTAACGTCAACACCGACGTTGTTAACGGCATCCTCAACAACACCGTTAAGAGCATTATCAAGCTCCTTCTTCGGCATATCGTGCTGATACTGACCGACACCGATAGCCTTCGGGTCAATTTTTACAAGTTCAGCCAACGGGTCCTGAAGACGTCTTGCAATTGAAACAGCACTTCTGAGCGAAACGTCAAACTGCGGGAATTCTTCAGCCGCAAGCTTTGATGCGGAGTAAACGGAAGCACCGGCTTCGCTGACAACCATATACGCTGTGTCACCGCCGATTTCTTTAAGAAGGTTTGCTGTGAAAATTTCTGTTTCCTTTGAAGCTGTACCGTTACCGATTGCAATAATCTTAACACCGTAGCGTTTGATCATATTTTTAATAAGAACTTTAGCCTGCTCCTGCTGAGCCGCAGAATGTGTAAGGTAAGCAACGCCTGTGTCAAGCACACGACCTGTTTCGTCAACAACTGCAACCTTACAGCCCGTTCTGTAACCCGGGTCAAGACCGAGTGCAACCTTACCCTTAACGGGTGGCTGAAGCAGAAGCTCTTTGAGATTTGAAGAGAAAACCTTGATTGCGGCTGCAGCGGCATTTTCCGTAAGCATAGAACGGATTTCACGCTCAATTGACGGATAAATAAGTCTGTCGTAAGCGTCAGCACCTGCATCGCGTACTGTGTCTGTGCAAAGTGAACCGCTGTCTGCAAGTGTTACTGATGTAATAACGTTTGAAGCTTTCACACGGTCAAGCTCAACGCTGACTTTAAGGAAGCCTTCACGTTCACCGCGGTCAATTGCAAGCACTCTATGACCTGCAATTTTGTCAACAGGCTGTGAAAAATCGTAGTACTGTTCATAAACGCTCTGTGCTGTTTCATCAGATGCTTTTACGTTCACAACACCGAGAACAGTGAAAAGATTGCGGAGTCTGCGACGGATGTCAGCATTGTCCGAAATATCTTCTGCAATAATATCCATAGCACCCTGCAATGCTGATTCGGCATCGGGCACTTCTTTTTCTTCATTTATGTACTCAACAGCAAGCTCAATTGCCGCAGGACTGTCGGGAAGCTGAGCATAAATTGCAGCAGCGAGAGGTTCAAGCCCTCTTTCACGTGCAACGGATGCTCTTGTTTTTCTCTTGGGCTTGAACGGACGGTAGATATCCTCAATTTCTGCAAGAGTTGCCGCTTTTTCAAGTGCAGCAGCAATTTCTTCCGTAAGCTTTTCCTGAGCCTCAATTGAAGAACGCACCTCTTCGCGACGCTTGTCAAGGTTGCGGAGATACTCAAGTCTTTCTGAAATCTCACGGAGAGTCTGGTCGTCAAGCGTACCGTGAGCCTCTTTACGGTAACGTGCGATGAAGGGGATTGTGTTGCCGTCATCAATAAGGGCTACGGAGTTTTCAACCTGCCATAACAGTATTCTGAATTCTTCGGTTAATCTTTTGATTATATCCATAATAGCTTGCCTTTCTTAAACATTATCCGTTAATAGCTTTTTCGGTGAAGAGAAGGGAAACAGGAATTTCACCGTCTGCAAAGTAAACTTGGAAAAAAATGTTTTCCCGTCCCGATAAAT
>JAZRNR010000059.1:0-9065 GCA_045648305.1 Acutalibacteraceae bacterium | reverse complement strand
GCAAAAAAAATTAAAAATTTTCAAAAAAATACTTGCAATTTTATAGTTTTAATGATATGATTACTAACTGTGTAATGCACTAAAGGAGGTGGAATGATGCCTAACATCAAATCAGCAAAGAAAAGAGTACTTGTAAACAAGTCAAAGGCTGCTCGTAACAAGTCAAGAAATTCAGCTCTCAAGACAGCTATCAAGAAGGCTAACGCTGCTGCTGCAGCTAACTCACCTGATAAGGAAGCTGCTGTTAAGTTTGCTATCAAGAAGGTAGATCAGGCTTGTGCTAAGAATCTTCTCCACAAGAACAACGCTGCCAGAAAGAAGTCAGCTCTCGCTAAGCTTCTTGCAGACTAATTGAGATTAACAATACGGATGAGCAACTGCTCATCCTTTTGTTTTTTATAAGAAAATTATCTTGACTTTAGTATGATACTGTAATATAATTAGTGTAATCAAAATTCAGGAGGTACTATCCCATGTGTGATACAATCAAAAAGATTCTTAAAGTTGTAGGTATTATCGCTGCTATTGCTGCTGTTGCTGCAGGCGTTTATTTGCTCATCACTAAGGTTCTTCCCTGCAAGAATAAGGTTGAAGAAGACGACCAGAGCGATTACGTTTCATGCTCATGCTGCGACATCGACGATCCTGTACCTGTTGAAGCATAAATTATACGAAATATTTAAGGAGCGAGTTTTTACTTGCTCCTTTTTATTTTGTCCCTGAGCGGGTTACAAACGCAACAAGAAGTCCGCTGATTATCGCCGCGGTTATTCCTGCCGAGCCTGAGCTCAGCGGTCCCGTTATAATTCCGAGCCACCCCATCTGGTTGATCATTTCCCTTGTCCCCTTAGCAAGTGTGTATCCGAAGCCTGTAAGCGGCACTGTTGCTCCGCAGCCTGCAAAATTCACAAGATGCTGATACAGACCGAGCGCTTCGAGTAAAACTCCGAGCACAACAAAGCAGACAAGAATGCGTGCAGGAGTGAGTTTTGTTAAATCGATCAAAAGCTGACCCGCAACGCAGATTGTACCTCCGACTAAAAAAGCCCATAAAAAATCCATAAAATCACCCTGTTTATATTGTTTTTGGAAGTAAAGGCTTTATTCAAAAAAATGATTGAAAAAATTTACAAAAATCTTAATTAAAATATACATATATTAGGATTAATTTCTATTGACTTTAGCGTATTAATGTGTTAGCATAATACCACATTATTAATCGGAGGGATTATTATGAAAAAGTATTTAGCAATTATTCTCGCAATCGTAACAGTTCTTTCAGTTCTTGCATTTGCAGGCTGCGGAAAGAAAGAAGAAACACCCAACAACGACGATGTTGTTGAAGCAACAGGCGAACTTGCAGAAATCAAAGAAAAAGGCAAAATCATTGTTGGTATCACAGACTACCCGCCTATGAACTACAAAGAGAATGGCGAATGGGTTGGCTTTGACACAGAACTTACTCAGGCTTTTGCAAAAAAACTTGGCGTTGAAGTTGAGTTTGTTGAAATCAACTGGGATAACAAGTTTATCGACCTTAAAGCAGGTACTATTGACTGTATCTGGAACGGTATGACAATTACTGATGAAGGTCGCAAGAGTGCTTCTATCTCTGACGTTTACCTCAAGAATTCACAGGTTGTTGTTCTTCCTGCTGACAAGGCTGCTACAGTCAAGACAATCAACGACCTTAAGGATCTCACTTTCGCAGTTGAAAAAGGTTCTGCTGGTAAGAGTGTTGCTGAAGCAGAAGGTCTTAAGTTTGTAGAAGCTGATACAATGAGCAAGGCTCTCCTTGAAGTTAAGGGCGGAACCAGCGATGCTTGCATCATCGACAAGACAATGGCTGAAGCAACAGTAGGCGCAGGCACAAGCTACGAAAAGCTTGCTATTTCAATCACACTCAGCACAGAAGAATTCGGTGTTGCTTTCAGACAGGATTCAAACCTTACAGCTGAATTCAACGCATTCCTTAAGGACTACCAGGCAAGCGGCGACTTCGCAAAGCTTGCAGCTAAGTACGAAGTAAACATCGAGAAATAATTTCAATCAAAACTTAAAATCAAAAGGCAGGAAGTCATCGGCTCCCTGCCTTTCGGATGTTTGAAGTGTTAAATCAGGAAGGATTTTTGTATGTTTTTAACGGTAACTCAGGCTTTATTGGAAGGTTTCGCCACGACGCTTGAACTTTTCATAATGACCTTGATTTTCGCTTTGCCGTTGGGTCTTATCATCAGTTTCGGCTCAATGAGCAAAATCAAACCCGTCAAATGGTTTGTACGTACTTTCGTCTGGATTATAAGAGGTACTCCCCTTATGCTCCAGCTTATTGTTATTTTCTACGTGCCCGGTATTGTCGGAATGTGGGCAAGAGATCAGGAAGCAACCAACGTCATTATTGAATGGCTCGCATCGTGGAAGGCTATGGAACGTTTCACAGCCGCTCTGGTCGCTTTTGTCATTAATTATGCCTGCTATTTTTCAGAGATTTACCGTGGCGGTATTGAATCCATTTCAAAGGGACAGTATGAGGCTTGCCATGTGCTCGGCATGAGCAAACCTCAGGCATTTTTCCACGTTGTTCTTCTTCAGGTTATCAAGCGTATTATTCCGCCGATGAGTAACGAAATCATCACACTTGTAAAGGATACTTCCCTTGCACGTATGATTTCAGTTTACGAAATCATCTGGAGCGGTGAAGCATTCATCAAGAGTGACGGTCTTCTCTGGCCGTTGTTCTACACGGGTGCATTCTTCCTTCTCGCTTGCGGTCTTCTTACAATTCTCTTTAACAAAATCGAAAAGAAGCTCAGCTTCTTCTCTGTGTGAGGTGAACGGATATGGCTATACTTGAAGTTAATGAGCTTACCAAAGATTTCGGCTCAACAAAGGTTTTAAAAGGCATATCTTTCTCGCTTGAAGAAGGTAAAGTGCTTTCAATTATCGGTTCATCAGGCAGCGGTAAGACTACCCTGTTGCGTTGTATAAACGGTCTTGAAACTGCTACTGCAGGCAAAATCAGCGTAAATGAAAAAGTTGTTTTTGACAGCACGGTCACAGACAAAAAAGAGCTTAAAGCACTCAGACACAATCAGCAGAATATCGGCCTTGTTTTTCAGCAGTTCAATCTTTTTCCGCAGTACACGGCTCTCGGCAATGTTACACTTGCGATGAAGCTTGCGGCAAAAAAACGTCCTGATTACAAGAAAAACAAAAAGTCTATTCTTGAAGGAATTGATGCAACCGCGAAGAAATATCTTGACAAGGTCGGTCTTTCCGACAAGCTCGGCAACTACCCTTGTGAGCTTTCAGGCGGTCAGCAGCAGCGAGTTTCAATTGCACGAGCACTTGCAATGAATCCGCAGATTCTCTTCTTTGACGAGCCGACATCAGCTCTTGACCCCGAGCTTACAGGTGAAATTCTTAAAACAATCCGTCAGCTTGCTGAGGACAATATGACAATGGTTATCGTTACTCACGAAATGAACTTTGCAAAGGACGTTTCGGACGAGGTAATATTTATGGATGACGGCGTTATTGCCGAGCAAGGCACACCCGAAGAGGTACTTGTTAATCCGAAGAATCCAAGAACAAAAGCCTTTCTTAACACTTACGAAAAATAAATAATTGACAACACCGCCCACAATTTGCTATAGTTAAAACAGCAAAATAAAGGCGGTGTTTTTATTATGATGAGATTAGGTATTATCAACGGCTGGGATGAAGGTCACTTCAAAACAGTCAGCGAAAAAGGACTTACAGCGGTTGAATTCTGTATCAACTACAACTATGATTCTGCGGAGGTTCTTGCAAGAGCAGAAGAAATCAAGGGTTATTCAGAGAAGTACGGTGTTGATGTTGCATCAATCGGTCGTTGGGGTATGATAAGAGTTGACGAAAACGGTGATATTATCCCCGAAGCTTTGCAGCACGACGAGAATCTTGTTGACCTTGCTTCAATCCTCGGCTGTCCCGTTTTCAATGTAGGTTGTAACGAAGTTGAAGGTAAGACATTTGAAGAAAACTGCAAGTTCGCAATCAATTACCTGCAGACACTTGTTGATTATGCAAAGCCCAAGGGTGTTAAAATCGGACTTTACAACTGTGACTGGGAAAACTTCATCTGGGATGCAAAGTCCTGGGGTGCTGTTCTTACGGCCATTCCCGAGCTCGGCATCAAATATGACCCGTCACACTGTATGAACCGTTTCGGTGATTACCTTAAGGAAATGGCTGACTGGGGTCACAGATTCCACCACTTCCACGTTAAGGGTACTCTCCACGTCGGTGGCGACCATTACGACGATCCCCCGGCAGGACTTGACCAGACAAACTGGGGTGCTGTTATGGCTATCCTTTACGATGTAGGTTACGACGGAGTTCTTTCAATTGAACCGCATTCAAGAAACTGGTTCGGCGGCAAAGGACAGTGGGGCATCGACTTCACAATCAAGTATATGAGCCAGTTCCTCATTGACGAGAAGTACAATAATATGGATATTGACCCGTATATGCCGTAAAGCGTGTTTCGTAAAACTAAGGGTAATTGACGCTACTTTAATATCACTTTCTTCAGGTCAGTTAAACTACAAAGAAACACAAGAATCACATTAAATAACCCGACAACAGTTTATTAACCGTTGTCGGGTTTTGCATTTTACCATTTATTCCAACCCGGATATATTTCTTTTACAAAATCAACCATATCATCGATATAATCAAGATCCTGATCGTAATAGGCAAAATAAAGTATTCTGTTTTCTTCTTCAGAAAAGGCAATCATACCGAAATCCTTAGGATAATAACCTTCCGAAATTACTCTGAATGAATATCCGTCAATTTCAAAACTACCCGTGGGGATAATCACACTTTCTTCCTCAAACGTACGATATATCGGTTCATTCAAAAAAGTATAAGTTTTATTTAACTCTTCCCTCTTTACTTCGAATTCTTCTTCCGACAGCTCCTGAGACACTACCGTACCGTATCCGACAAAAACCATTGAATACTTGTAATGCTTGAATTGAAAACTGTCGTTATTCAAAACCTCATCAATATCAGGTAAACACTTTTCGACTCCATAAGTTGATTCCATATGGAGTTTATAATATATTTCGTAATCCTGCTTATCCTTTGAAACAAGCTTTGAGCAGCTACTGAGAATAATAACCATCAGAATAATCAATGCAATTTTTAAAAACTTTCTCACATTCTTTCCTCCTTATCTTCTCTTAATCGGATTATAGCACAAGGCAAAATCAGTGTCAACAGAGCGACGTCGCACAACTTATTGTAATATTTATTTAAAATATTTGACAATCTTTAAAAACAACTGTATAATTTTAACATAAACCTTAGGGAGGAATTTTATGAAACACAGGTATTTTACTTTGGCTAAAAAGTCTCTTGCAGTCTTTATGGCGGCTCTGTTTGTCGGAATGCTTGCACCCGCGGCAATCGCTGCCAACGCTGAAAAGAACTTTATAATCGAAAATCCTTATGAAGAAATCAACTGGGATGAATGGGAAGCTTACAAAACCCAGCTTCACTGCCACACAACAGCAAGTGACGGATTCCTCACAATCGACGAATTCTGTAAGATGCACTATGCAGCTGATTACGACATCGTTGCTCTTACCGACCACGGTACACTCAACCGAGGTTGGAATGTTGCTCCCGAAGTTGTTCCGATTATGAGAGCTATAAAAAAAGAGCGTACAAAGAACGCTCCGATTGTTCCGATTTCTAACGAAGAGTACGAGGCATACATTAACGGTACAAACGAAAACAGAACTTTCGTAACAGAAGACGGATATGAGCTCAACAGAACAAAAACCACAGGAATGATTGATATTCCTCTCGGTAACGAGCTTAATATGGCTACTCCCTTTGCTGACTGCCATCTTACTGGTTATTATGCAGAATACGGTCAGGGACTTGCAGGCGTTTTCGGTGACTATGAAACTCCTTCCAAGGGTGTAAAAGAAGCAGGCGGTATTTCGATGCTTTCTCACGTCGGCGAATATGTTTATATTGACAAAGATTCTGAAAAATATGTAGGCCAGAAGGTTGACGAATACTACGTTAATAAATTTGCAAGAATCTTCCTTGATAATCCCGGCTCTTCGCTCGGTATGGGTATCAACAGTGCAACAGACGCACACACACGTTGCGACCGTATCCTTTATGACCAGATCCTTCAGAAAACAATTCCTAACGGCGTTGTTCCGTGGTGTAACACCTTTGCAGACTCACACAACCAGAATGCTGTAAATGATGCTTATACCATGAGCTGGATGCCTGAACAGACTTCGGAAGCATTCCGCACATGCCTTGAAAAAGGTCAGTATTTCTCAATTTCTCACTATTCAAACGGTGTTGAGCTTGACGGCATTCCTGAAATTCCCGGCTTTGTTGAGCAGGAAGTTTATGATACTGAAAAGTACTGGTTGGACAATACTCCCCAGGTAACAAGAGTTACCGTTGACCAGGAAAATGACACAATCACTGTTGAAGGAGTAAACTTCGACAGAGTTGTATGGGTTTCTAACTGCAACGTTATCGAGCGTGACGAAAACATCACATCAGGCAAGACAACACTTGACCTTCACGCTGACAGCTTCCTCAACGGCAACGAGCCTGAGCTTTACGTAAGATTTTATCTTACAGGTGAAAACGGTATCTGCTACTCACAGCCGATGGTGCTTCACGTTGAAGGCGAAGAATTCGAAAAAGTTGAAGTTCCCAAGACATACGACCTTCCGTGGTTCCTCAGAGGACTTGTAACAGTTATTGATGCACTCTTCTTCAGATTAAATCCGATTATCTGGATATTCAAATATTTCGGACTCGGCTATAATCCGATTACATTAGACAGACTCTTCAATCCGTTCTAAAACACATAATGCCCACAGAATCCACTTTCTGTGGGCATTGATTTATCTCAAGACATAGAAAGAGCCGTATCATACGATACGGCTCTAAAAATTTATTTATGCATCATCTTCTACGAAGCTCGGGTCAGTAACTACGAGGAATGCATCGTCGCCCTTACCAATCTGCTTGTAAATTCTGTCTGCCTTAGGTGTTGTCATCGGGAATCCTTCACCGTGGCTCATATAAAGAAGAATCTGAAGCTCGTGGAGAGTCGGGAAGAAAAGGAAGATCAACGGCTTACCGGGAACTGAATTCCATACGCCGAAAGCGAAGTAAGCACAGTTGAGAATGTGTGACCAAGTACCGCCATTGATGATCTTGTTACTTACAATTTCAAGGTCTGCCTGTGTAAGATCCTTGCTGAGGTAAGTATATTCATATGCATTGATGTTACGGTAACGCCATGCTTCAACATTATAATAAAGACCGACACCGTCAGCAAGCGATGTACCGAAAGTACCGCAGGAAACGCCCTCGCCTACAGGTAAAGTGTAAGCACCGACTGTAAGGCTGTGATCAGTGAGGTTTTCAATGTAGATCCATGTGTGACCTGAAAGGCTTCTGTAGCGTTCATTATGACCGACATACATACGTGCAACGATAACATCAGCTTCTTCTGTTACATCATCTGCAGCTGATACTGACATTGCGAAAACGCCAAAAAGAACAGCCACAACAAGCAACATTGATGTGAGTTTTTTAAAGATTTTCATATTTATCCCTTCTTTTAAAATATCGTGCTGTAAAGTATATCATAATATTGTTATAGTGTCAATATTTCAAAACAGAAAACTCCGCAGAAACAAATTCTGCGGAGTCTACAGTTTAATTATTTAGGTCTTGCCTGTGAATAGGTTTTTCCATTCTGCAAGGTGTACCCTCTTGCTTCCATAAGCTCAGACACGGTTACAAATTTATAACCCTTTGCCATAAGATCGGGAATAAGCTTTTCAACAGCTTCCGCCGTTGCGGGATAAAGATCGTGCATAAGAATAATCGCACCGTCAAAAACGGTATTCATTACTGCATCATAATCTTTTTTAGCATTCCTGTGTTTCCAGTCGTTTGAGTCAACTGACCACATAATCATCGGATACTGAATATTTTTCTTTACCGTATCGTTATAACCACCCTCGGGAGGACGCATAATCTTCACCGGTACACCCGTAACTGCTGAAATTGCATCGGCAGATTTTTTCATTTCTTCCTGCATCTGAGAAACTGTAAGTTTGGAAAGATTTTTATGTGACCAGGTGTGTGAACCAATCTCGCAACCAATATTGTGAGCTCTTTTTACAACCTTTTTACAGCTGTCCACCCTGTTTCCTACAATAAAAAACGTTGCCTTCGCTCCGTGCTTTTCAAGAGTATCAAGAATTCTTGATGTAACCGCAGAATGAGGACCGTCATCAAACGTCAGGGCAATGAGCTTTGGTCCGTCAGAAGTTTCAGTCTTTTTTGTTGAAGCTTCACTCTCTGATTCCTGAGTTTCAGGTTCAGTTGTCGGTTCTGTTTTTGTTGTGGTAGTGGTTGTGCTTGTAGTTGTTACGGTCGTTTCGGTGGTTGATTCTGCCGTTGACTGAGTTGTTGAGGAGGTTGTACTGTCCTTCTCTGTTAAAGTATCAACAGGCTTAGTTTGTCCGCAACCCGAAAGTATAATAAAGCACATGCAAAGTACTATACTTAGTGCTCTTTTAGAAATCGATTGATTCATTTATATCATCTCCGACAGCAATTATATTACTAAATACAACAAAAATCAACAACCAAACCCAATGTTTTGCACAAAAAGAATTTATATTTTCACAATACTAATATCTCACAAAAATAAAGTTTTAAAAATTTTTAAAAAATAAGAATTTTTTTCAAAAAAGTATTGACAATTCAAAAATCATCGTATATAATAAGCAAGTCGCTTGACGAGAGTGGCGGCGAGATTATGGCGGCATAGCTCAGTTGGCTAGAGTACTCGGTTCATACCCGATTGGTCGTAGGTTCGAATCCCACTGCCGCTACCATTTTTTACGGCCCGGTGGTCAAGAGGTTAAGACACCGCCCTTTCACGGCGGTAACACGAGTTCGATTCTCGTCCGGGGCACCAAGCCGAGCAGAAGCTCGGCTTTATATTT
>JAZRNR010000058.1:0-4214 GCA_045648305.1 Acutalibacteraceae bacterium | reverse complement strand
GATGAGCTGACTTTTATACTCTTGTCACGAGTGCTTGTATATAACATATTCATTCTCCTCTGAATGTGATTTACTTACCACTATATTTTTCAATCCACCTTTGCGGATTAGTATCAATGTAGTACCATATATCTTCAAAATCCTGTTTGTTCCTGACGACATGATCAAAAAACGAACGTTGCCAGAATCTTCTGCCTGCCGTATTTCTGTACCGATTAATCTCTTTCGTCGTTTGATATTTGAACCACGCAATTACCGTCCCCTACGGGCACAATTTCAGATAACACTTTCATTCGGTTCTGAGTGCAAAGTGTTATAAAATATGCACCGTTCCGGGAGTAATCGAAATCTTCAAGGCATATCCGCTTTCTTTCAGAAAAATCCATAGCAACCTCAAATTTGTTTTTATCCGAAATATTATATCACAACTTGTCAAGATACTCAACCGTTGAATGCATTTTCGATATAATTGATTTTAACCGCCTGCCTTTTTTCGTTAAGAAAAACCTCGCAAACGTCAAAACGCATCTGTTCTGTGTAAGGATAAACCTGACTGAATGCCTGTGCGGCGGCAATTATCCTCGCCTGCTTATCTGAACCGACGGCTTCTTTCGGCTCATAAATTGCATTTTCGCTTCTTGTTTTAACTTCAACAAAACAGATGTAGCCGTCCTTTTTGCCGATAATGTCAATTTCACCGAAACGGCAACGGTAATTTGAAAGGACGAGCATATATCCGTTATCCCTCATATGTCTTGCCGCAAAAAGCTCGCCCGAAACGCCCTCTTTATTTATCTGCATAAAAGCTCTTTAAGAAGGTTTTTCTGTGGATTTCAGAAGCACCGTACTCCGTAAGCATTTCATAATGAAGCTTAGTACCGTAGCCTTTATGCTTTGCGAACTGATATTCGGGATATTTTTCGTCCATCTCAAGCATAAACCTGTCCCTTGTGACCTTTGCAAGAATTGATGCCGCGGCAATAGACATCGAATTCGCATCGCCTTTTACAATTGTTCTTGTTGCAACACCGAGACCGGGGTCACGGTTTCCGTCAACGAGTGCCATATCGGGCTTTATATCAAGCCCGTCAAAAGCACGTCGCATTGCAAGATAAGTTGCCTGAAGAATATTGATTTCGTCAATCTCCTTCTCGTTGGCAACAGCTATACTGTAAGCAAGAGCCTTTTCCTTAATAACATCAAAAAGAGCCTCGCGTTTTTTCTCTGTTAATTTTTTCGAATCGTTAACGCCTTCAATCACGCATCCTTCGGGAAGGATAACAGCGGCGGCACATACGGGGCCTGCGAGCGGTCCCCTGCCTGCTTCATCAATTCCGCAGACAATCCGGAAGCCCTCTGCCTTGGCTTCATTTTCATATCTGAACCAATCAACGGGTTCCTTGATAACTTCTTTTTTCATTTTATCACCTGATAAAAAACAAGGGGCTGAAAAGCCAGCCCCTTAAATTTAAAAATTAGTCAACGATAACTGTACCGTCTTCCTTGATTGTGATCTTATCTCCGTCCTTAACTGCTTTAAGGAAATCTTCGCCGAGGCTGTCAACAGCAACGATTGAGTTGTCTGTCCAAACGTCTGCAAGAATAACACCTGCAGCTGCGAGTGAGTCGATCGGCTGTGAGAAGAGCATTGCGCTCGGAGCAAGCTTAAGAGCTGCAACAGTATAGATAACCATACCGCCTGTTGTTGAACCGATTGTCTGAGGAAGGCAGAGAACCTTACCTGTAAGGTTTTTGCCGTAAACATCGGGATTGTTCTGGTCAGAACCGATAACGTAATCCTTACCGAGAACAGGGATATCGTGAAGAAGAGCTGTCTTCTGGAAAGTTGCAAGAGTGTTAACACCGTTGTGAGAAACTACTGCTTCGCCCTTGTTAATATTACCTGCAACGACAGGACGGCCTTTAAATGTTTTACTCATAATCAATAACCTCCCTTTACAACGATCTTTGTAATATCATCTGTTGTGAAGTAACGTGCTGTTGTATATGTACGAAGCTTGTTTGAGCAAGTGATAACATTGCTGCTGTCGCCGCCGCAAAGCGGATTGTTCATATACATAAGCGGACAGATATATGAAAGATTTACGCCGCGGAGAAGGAACTTATTGTAAGCAGCCTTGTTCTCCTTTTTGAATCTTTCAAGAACGTCGGGTGCACTTGTAACAACTGTGCGGATCTGAACGGTCTTCTTGCCCTGCTTCTTGCATTCTTCGTCAATTCTTTCTGCCCATTCGCCAAGCTGCTCGAATGAAAGGTGCGGACAACCGATGAAGCAAAGCTTCGGAGTTGCGTTCTTATCCTTCCAGATAACGGGATAGTTCTTATATACTCTTTCAAGCTCAGCATCGTCAATAACGTATGTCTTAGCATTTTCGATGATGAGGTCTTCGCCCATTTCAACTGCTTCGGGAGTGAGGTTTTCAATATGATAAAGACCAACTGCACCGTTTGAAGCTGTTGCAGCACCGAAATCCTTAAGGTATGCCTTAGTTGCATCGTTAAGCTCTGTGCCGATCCACTTGTCAAGACCCTTAACATAAGGAACGTCTTCCATAACCTTCATACCGATAGCTGAACCGAGAACCTGAGCTTCAGGAATCTTAGTTGTCTTAACTTCGATAATCCACTTTGCCTTACGGCCCTTATCTGTGAGAAGGTCAAACTCGGGAACCTTGCCGAGGATTGAACCGAAGAGCTCGATGATACCTGAGTTACGGTTACATCTTGCGCCGAGAACTGAGTTAGCGTAAACAACAGCTGAACTCTCTGCCCAAGAAAGGATGTCGCCCTTCTTCGGTGTGTTGCCTACTTCGTCAAGGTAGCAAGCACAAGTGAAAGCCTTGCTGTCCTTAAGACCGAGCTTGTGAAGCTGCTTTTCGTAAGAATCCTGCATACCGTAGAGAATCTTATTGAAGATAAGCTTCTGAAGCGGATTACACTTAACATTTGCATAATCGATAGGTCTGGGGTCAACAGAAAAAGTTTCGTCAACCTTAAGGCCGGCATCGATAAGCTCCTGTGTGATATTGAAAACAGGCTTGAGAACAGAGATACCGAAGCTTGTAACAAGGTGACCCTTATTTCCTGCAACAGAAACGAACTTTTCTGCGCCGAAAGCGTCGCCGTAGAGAACGAGAGTTTTCATAATCTTTGCCATTGTTTCGCCTTTTGAGCCGTGAAGAATGGCAACCTCGTCATCTGTAAGCTTCATTTTGTAAGTGAAGTTTTCATTCATAATGATTTTTCCTCCTCTTGATTTGATTATCAAGTGCAAGTTTAACTTGCCTATATCTTTTTTATTATATAATAAAGGAAACTGTATTTCAAGACAATATTATAATTTTTGTCATTTTTTTGACAATGTTTTTGTCCTTACACATATTGAATATTACGGAAAATTGTTGTAGAATAACTTCATAAGTTTTTAAAGGAGATACATAGTTATGGAAAAGAAATTACAGGTTGCCAATATCGGTATGAAATTCGGTATGAGCCACGTTGAAGGCGCATTGAATTACCCGGGTGCAGAAGTTGCTATAATCTGCGACTGTGACGAAGAAAACCTTCGCTTCGCAGGCGAAAGATATAATATCCCTGAAGAAAAATGGGTAACAGACTATATGGATATTGTAAACAACCCTGATATTGACGTTGTTTCAGTTGCAATTCCCGACCAGCAGCACAAGCAGGTTTGCTGCGACCTTCTCCGTGCAGGCAAGCACGTTCTTTGCGAAAAGCCCCTCGCTCTTACAAGAGAGGACATTGCAGAAATCGTTAAAGCTGCAGAAGAATCAAATGCAAAATTTATGGTTGGTCAGATCTGCCGTTTCACTCCTGCTTTTGAAAAGGCAAAGGAAATTATCGAATCAGGCACAATCGGTGAGCTTTACTTCGTTGAATCAGAATATGCTCACGACTATATGCACATTGTTGAAAACAAGGACGGCTCTGCTCACTGGAGAGCTGACCCGAAGCGTCACGGTGTTGTTGGCGGCGGCTGCCACGCAGTTGACCTTCTCCGTTGGCTTGCAGGCGACCCGATTGAGGTTTTCGCTTACGGTACACACAAGCTTCTTCCGACAGTAAGCTACGACGATGCAACAATCGCAATTATGAAATTTGACGACAACCTTGCAGGTAAGGTGTTCGTTTCAACAGGCTGTAAGCGTGACTACACAATGCGTACAGTTATC
>JAZRNR010000057.1:0-15145 GCA_045648305.1 Acutalibacteraceae bacterium | reverse complement strand
CGTAAACATTAACAAGCTGCTTTGTTACAGGATACTCGTCATTGATAATAACATCATCACCGTAAAGGATTGCGAACGGCTCGTTACCTACGAAGCTCTTTGCACACATAATAGCGTGACCGAGACCCTTTGTTTCCTTCTGGCGGATGAAATAAACATTTGCAATGTTTGAGCAAGCGAGAACGTCCTCGTAGAGATCCTTCTTTGAGGGATTCTTTGAGAGCTTGTCTTCGAGCTCATAGCTGTGGTCGAAGTGATCCTCGATAACACCCTTGCCGCGGTTTGTGATGATAAGGATATCCTCGATACCTGCAGCAGCAGCCTCCTCTACGATGTACTGGATAGCCGGCTTGTCAACGATGTTGAGCATTTCCTTCGGAACTGCCTTTGATGCGGGCAAAACTCTTGTACCGAGACCAGCTGCAGGAATAATGGCTTTTTTGATTTTCATTGTTAACTCCTCCTATATTGGTTAAAAATAACTAACAAAAGACATAATAATGTTTGGCAGGTAGCTTGCTGCAAGTGTTGCAAAAAGTCCTGCAACGAATGATACGCCGCCACGGCGGATCAGGGAAAATTTCAGCACCTTCGGGTCAGAAGTTGCTTTTTTTGCAAACTTTATATCATCCAACATCTTTTTGCGGTAAAAGCTGTTGGCGATAAGTGCCGGAATAATCTGCGAAACAACATACGTTGCTCCAAGAACCGTGAGTGAATACGGCAGAGCATTTTTTAAGGTTACCGTAATCTCTTCGGAAAGTTTTTCAAGTTCCGCCTGTGCAGCCTCGTCGGTTTCGTCAACTCCTGCCTCAAGCTTTTCGACAAACTGATTGTAAAGAGGTTCAAGCTTTGCTGCCGCAGTGTCAATTTCAGGCATAAGCGGCATAACCGCGATTGTTGCAGAAATTGCAAGAGCAAGAAGGACTGCACCTGCCTTGTAAAGCTTACGGTAGAAGAACCATGCAGGGCCGAAGAAGAATGCACCCCAGTTCCACGAAATGAAACTCTTTCTGTTTTTGTTCTTGATAAATCTTTTAAGGTAGTGCCTTGAATTGACCTGGGTGTAGGTTACGACTTCCCTTACCGTTGCACCGCCGATATCCTCGTCTGCACCGAAGGTCTGTCCGTTTACGTAAACGCCTTCAATATTGAATTCAGGCAACGGAATTTCGGGTATTTCTCCGTCAGCGGTAAAGTCAGGCAGTATTCTTTGCGGAGCCTGTTCATCCTCCTGTGTGGTTGAGTTTTCAACCGTCGGCTCGGGTTCTTTTTCGGGCTCGGCATTTGCCTTCTGCCAGTCAAAGCCTTCCGCGTGAAGATGTGCATTTACACACTGATTATTCTTTTTGTAACATTCTCTGTGCTGTGGGGTTCCGCATTCGGGACAGACAACGATGTCGTCGCCCTCAAGCATAACCTCGGAACAACCGTCGCACACTTTGTTGTCATAAAACATTCTTTCTCACCGGATTGTAAATTTTTACATTTATATTATATCACAATGTTTTGCAATAGTGTAGACTAATTTTGAATATTTTTAAAATAATATTAAAATCTTTTGCTTTACATAGAGGGATTTTTACTGTATAATTATTTAGTAAAAATATGCACTACGGCATGAGAGGTATAAACTAATGGTACAATTTGAAGAATTGAGACTTTATCTGCTCAGCTTTGAGGAAAAGCTTAACGAGTTGGGTGAAGCTCTCGGATTAAACGCTATGAAGGAAGAAGTTGTTTCTCTTGAAGAGAAAACAGCTCAGGACGGATTCTGGGACGACATTGCAAACACTCAGGTTGTTCTTCAGAAAATCGCAGGTCTGAAAAATAAAATTTCAAAATACGAAAACCTCAAGGCTTCTTTTGAAGATACACTCACAATGATTGAGCTTTCTGACGAAGAGGAAGACCTTGATATGTTTGACGAATGCAAATCAAGCGTTGACGAGTTTGAAAAAGAGCTTGACAAGCAGACACTCAGCACTCTTCTTTCGGGCGAATACGATATGAAGAATGCTATTCTCACATTCCACGCAGGTGCAGGCGGTACTGAGGCTCAGGACTGGAACCAGATGCTTGTAAGAATGTATACACGTTGGGGCGAACAGCACGGCTTCAAGGTAAGTATGATCGACTTCCTTGACGGTGACGAAGCAGGTCTTAAGTCTGCAGTTCTCCGCATCGAGGGTGAAAACGCTTACGGTTATATGAAGAGTGAAGCAGGCGTTCACCGTCTTGTCCGTGTTTCTCCGTTCGACTCTTCGGGAAGAAGACACACTTCTTTTGCTTCTTTGGAAGTTATGCCCGAAATTGACGATACAATCGAAGTAAACATCAGCCCCGATGATATCAAAATGGAAGTTTACCGAGCATCAGGTGCAGGCGGACAGAAGGTTAACAAAACTTCATCTGCAGTCCGTCTTATCCACATCCCGACAAATATCGTTGTTTCCTGCCAGGTTGAGCGAAGCCAGCATCAGAACCGCGAAGTTGCGATGAGAATGCTTAAGTCAAAGCTTATCGAAATCAAGGAAAGAGAACACCTTGACAAGATTGAAGATATCAAGGGTGAGCAGAAGGAAATCGGCTGGGGCAGCCAGATCCGTTCTTACGTCTTTATGCCGTACACACTTGCTAAGGACCACAGAACAGGCTACGAAATCGGTAACATCAACGCTGTTATGGACGGCGAGATTGACGGTTTCATCAATGCTTTCCTCAAGCAGGCTTCACTTTCTGAGCTTAATAAAGATTAAGGATTTACAAAAATGAATATTGTTGATATTTCAAGACCGTTACTTACAACAATTGAATATCCGGGCGACCCCGAAACAAGGCTTGACGCCGTTCAGCGAATCGAAAACGGCGACATCTGCAACCTTTCGGCTGTTTACGCCTGCGTTCATACGGCAACTCACGTTGACGCTCCGTACCACTTCCTTGAAGGCGGAGAAACAATTGAAGAAGCTGACCTTGGCAAATTCATCGGTCAGTGCACGGTTATTGAAGTTCCTCCCGGAATTATAACGGGCGAATACGTCAACAGATATTTTCCGAAAAAATGCACAAGGCTTCTTATCAAGGGCGACGCACAGTCCTTCTTTATGGAAAGTGCCGCATACGAAGCTGTTGATACAGGTATCTGCCTTATCGGAACAGATGCAAACTCAATCGGCAAGGGTAACGACCAGCTTAAACCGCACAAGGCTTTTCTGCAGAACGGTGTAGCTATCCTTGAAAACCTTGATCTTTCTGAGGTTGAGCCGGGTGATTATTACCTTATCGCTTTGCCCGTTAAAATGGGTGCAATCGACGGAGCTCCCGTAAGAGCCGTGCTGATTGATGACTATATTCTCTGGAATAAACTGAACTGATTCACACGGAATCGGAGGTGCGTTTTTTGAAACGTGTTTTTGATCTGACAGTAAGCATATTTGCGTTGATATTTCTTTCTCCGCTTTTCCTTGTTGTTGCGGTTATGATACTCCTGACAGACGGAAGTCCCGTGCTTTTCAGGCAGGAAAGAGTCGGCAAGGATAACAAGCTTTTTACGGTATATAAATTCCGCACAATGCGAAACGGAGTCGGCGATATTGCGACCGCAGAGCTTAACAATGCTGATGACAAAATTACAAAAACAGGAAAGTTCCTCAGGCTTACGAGCATCGACGAGCTTCCTCAGCTTTTTAATATTCTTAACGGTACGATGAGCCTTGTCGGCCCGCGTCCTCTTATTCCTGCTGAAAAGGAAATCCGCGAGCTTCGCGAGAAGTACGGAGTTTACAGCGTACGTCCCGGTATTACGGGTTATGCACAGATTAACGGCAGGGACAACATCGATGACGAAACAAAAGCTTTGCTCGACAAAGAATATGTTGAAAGACAGAGTCTGCTTTTTGACATCGAGATTATTTTTAAAACCTTTACCAAAGTGCTTAAACGTGCTGATATAAAAGATAAATAAAAAAGAGTGGATTTCTCCACTCTTTGATATTATGCAACACCAACGTATTCTTCTAAGGTTATACCTTTTGATTTGATTTCCTTGGCAGTATCAACACCGACATATCTGTAATGCCACGGCTCATAAACAACGCCTGTTATTTCCTTTGAGCGTTCGTCCTTGGGATAACGGAGAATGAAACCGTATTCGTGAGCGTGTTCGTCGAGCCACTGAAACTCCTTGTAGTTTTCAAAGCTTTCTGCGAGCGAGCAGATATCCATTGCAAGACCCGCGTTGTGTTCGCTTGAACCCGGAACCATAATAACTGTTGCGGCTTTTTTTGTAGCCTCAACCTTATCCATACCGCTGTTCATATGCTGCTTGATACGGTTTTCAAAATTGTTTTTCTGACGGTCATATGAACGGTAACCTGAAATAGGTGTAAGGGTTATACCGTCTTTGAGAGCTGCATCGTACATCTGCTGATAGTACGGAGCAACACGGTAATCAAGGTAAACTCCCGAGCCTTTAACGGCTTCTGCAAGCTGTGGCTTATAGTTTGCAGGCAAAGAATATTTACCGTTGACAATAAGCTTTGAAAGGTCAGCGTTTACGTCCGTAACTTTCGGAATAAAGCCTGCATAAGCGTAAGGATACTGATTCGGATCGGGAGTTGATGTGCCCTGATTCGAAGCTTGGGTGCCTGATATTGAAGGCGATGTTGTTTTGTCAGGGAGTTTTTCATCCGAATGTGTGCTGACGGATTCTGATCCGGGATTTTCAAGCATACCCTTGTATTTCTGATGTTTGATAACAGCACCTCCGAGTGCGGTTACGGCAAGAATGACCATAACGGATTGAAGAGCGATTATACGTATAACTCGCGGAGTAATCTTTTTATTCATAAAATCATCCTTTGATTTAAACTATAATATATTCTATTCGTATTTTGAGCCATTGTCAAGGAAAACGAATTATTTTCTCTGCATTTGGCTTAGCAATAAAACCCATTGAAAGGAATGTTGAAAATGAAATCAACAGAAAGCGTCGGAAATTATAAGTCCGAGGTAAGACTTTACACAAACTATGCTATCAAGCATATTAAAACAATGTGTAAAAATTTTGGCCCGCGTCCCGTGGGAAGTGAGGCAGAATTGAAAACTCAGGAGTATCTTGCAAAAGAGCTTGAAACAACCTGCGATACAGTTCTGAAGGAAGAATATAAGTGCTCAGACAAGGCGTTTATGTCCTGGGTGCCCATTGGTGCGGTGCTTCTTATCCTCTCTGCTGCACTTTATACTTTCGGTATTTCAATTGCATCTCTTGTAATCGGTTGCCTTACACTTTTCATGGTTCTTGCAGAGTTCATTTTCTACAAGCCCGTGCTTGATATCTTCTTCCCGAAGAAAACTTCAATGAACGTAACAGGTATCCGCAAGGCTTCGGGCGAAACAAAAAGAAGAATTATCTTCTCAGGTCACGTTGACTCAGCATTTGAGTGGACTTACACATATCACGGCGGCAGACCTGCCGTTGCAGGAATTATCGTAACTGCTGTAATCGCTATCCTTCTTAATATCGGTGGCGGTATTTACGGCATTATCGCAGGCGAAGGCTTCGGCATCGTCTGGATGGGTGACGACCTTGCAATGAAGATTATTTCAGTTGTGATGTATGTAACAGTTCCCGTTCTCGGTGCGGCAATTTTCTTCTGCAATTATAAGCGTCCCGTAACAGGTGCAAACGACGACCTTTCAGGTTGTATGGTTTCAGCGGCAGTTATCAAGTTTATGGATGCAAACAACATCCGTTTTGAAAACACAGAAGTTGTTGCTCTTATGGCGGGTGGTGAAGAAGCAGGCCTCCGCGGTTCAAAGGCTTGGGCAAAGGCTCACGCTGACGAAATGAAAAACGACGGCGTTGAAACAATCTTCATCTCTCTTGACACAATCCGTGAAATCGACTTTATGGCGATTTACGACAAGGATATGACAGGCATGGTCAAGAACGACAAGCGCGTAGCAGCACTTCTTCAGAAGGCTGCAAAGGAAGTCGGTCATGATGTTCCCGTTAAGGCAATTGAGCTCGGTTCAACTGATGCTGCAGCAATATCTCAGGCAGGTATTCCTGCTTCTGCATTCACAGCAATGGATCCCTCTCCCGCAAGATATTACCATACACGTCTTGATACTGAAGACAATCTTGATCCTAAAATGCTTGAAACAGGACTTAAAATTGCTCTTGAAACAGCATTTATGTTCGATGAACAGGGAATTTCATAAATTTTCTAAAAACTATTGGATTTATCCGATATATGTGTTATAATCGTACCATACAGAAACTAACAAGGAGTGGATTGTTCGTGAACAAAAAACTTATCAGATTGATTTCTCTTGCATTGGCAGCACTTATGGTGTTCTCTCTTTGCTCTTGTTCAACAAGCCCTGTAGAGGAAGAAACAACAACTGAAATTCCTTACGCTTCAGAATCTCCTGAAGGCAAGGCAGAAATTGTTGAAAGATTCAACAAGCTTATGGCTGACACAAAGAATGCAACAGATTATGAAGAAATGAAATACTGGCTTGATCAGAGTGCACGTGGTTGCGAATGTGAAAACGCATATGTTAAGGCTGCATTCAAGACAGTTGCAGACAAAATGACAAACGAAAGCTTCGGCCTTTCAACAGCAGACGAAGAGAATCCGTCAACACCGAAGGATTGCTTCCCTGTAATGGGTTCAGACGATGCAGGCGCACTCAGCCTTGCTGATGTCCGCTCAGCTCTTATTTCTGACAACAAGGGCGATTCACACTACACAATCATCCTTAAGATCAACCCCGAAACAAATCCTGAGCAGGAAGACAGCGTTTACGGTAAGCTTTACAAAATTTCTAAGGACGAAGATATCCTTGCTAACTTTGACAGCGTTAAGGATTTTGTTACAGCTGAAGAGTACAGCGCAACTTACGGTATCGGCACAATCAAGATGGTTGTTGATAAGAAGACAGACCACGTTACAAAGCTTGAGCTCAGCCGTTCAGTAGCTATCGAAACAGAGATCACAGGTCAGGGCACACTCGCAAGCGTTGGCACAGTTCCGATGTCTTTCGAATACAACTCAACAGCAAACTATGAAATCATCTGGCCCGTTGAGGAAGCTCCCGCTGCATAATTTAAAAATTTCATCAAACCGTCGGTAATAGCCGAGTGTTCTTACGAACACTCGGCAGTTTTATTCGCCTAAGGCGAGTGATATTGCTTCGCAGTTTTATTGTGCTTTGCACAGTGTTATTGTCCTTAGGACAGTTTTAGCGAATAAAATAACACTGAAGCCGTAAGGCTTCAATATCACTTTTGATTTATCAAAAATATTACTGCAAATTTAAATTTGCAATATCACTTATACTACCCCAAAAAACTTATTTCAGAATATAATAATTGTTCTTAAAACGTATAAACCATTATGACACTTTCAAGCTGAAGGTGTTTATTTTTTTTCTTGATTTTATTGCAGATATCAGTTAAACTATTAACAAGGACAATCCTTGACGGATTCACAATTATTTTTTAGGAGATGAAAAAATGAGCAAAGCACCGCAGAACGCAGTCCGCCCCTTTGGCTGGCAGGATAAGCTCGGTTATTCAATGGGCGATATGGGCTGTAACTTCTCTTTCCAGCTTGTTTCAACCTTTATGCAGCTTTTCTATCTGCAGTATATCGGCATTGAATCAGGCCACTATGCAACAATCATCCTTATTTCAAAGGCATTCGACGCCGTTAACGATATTGTTATCGGTAACCTTGTTGACACGAAGAAAATCGGCAAGAAGAGCAAGTATATGCCGTGGATTATCCTCGGTGCGGTAACACTTGTTATCTTTAACGTTATGCTCTTTGCTCCCGTCAAAGGCTTACCTTATGCAGGCAAGTACGCTTGGTGTCTTGTTTCCTACTGCCTGTGGTCAATCGCTTACACAATGGTAAACGTGCCCTACGGCTCACTCCATTCTGTAATTACAGACGATCCTCAGCAGAGAGTTACACTTTCGACCTTCCGCAGCATCGGTGCTGCTCTTCCTGCAATCATTGTTATGGTTGCTCTTCCGGGTATCGTTTATTCAAAGCAGACTAATTCGGCAGGCGAAGAGATTGACGTCCTCAAGGGCGAAACACTCCTTCCCGTTGCGTTGGTAATGTCCGTATTTGCCTTCTTTGTTCTCTGGGGAACAACAAAGCTCGTCAAGGAGCGTGTTCACCGCGAAGGTACAGAGAACGTGACCGGATTTAAGGCGATTATTTCATCCGCGAAGTCATATTTCACAAACCGTGCAATGGTTGGTGCAACAATCGCGACAGTTGCATCTGTTGGTCTTATCAACTCAACAATGTCGCTCAACAATATGGTTTTCCAGTATTTCTTTAACGATGCAAGCAAGACAGGTATCGCAATGATCGGCAGCTACGCCCCGATGATTATCGTTATGGTGCTTATCGGCAAGCTTACCAAAAAGTTCGGTAAAAAGAACGTGCTTGTTACGGCTATGCTCATCGGTGCGATTTCGGGTGTCGTTTCACTCTTCGCTCCGATCACTCCCGACAGCAAGGGTATGATTATTTATATCATCTGCCTTATGGGTCTTAATGTCGGTAATGCTGTTTTCCAGATTTCCGTTTGGGCAATCGTTGCTGACTGTATCGAGGTCAGTGCAAGAAAGACAGGCAAGAGCGAGGAAGGCTCGCTTTACGCTCTTTATTCATTCTTCCGCAAGCTTGCTCAGGGTATCGGTCAGGCTGTTGTTTCCTGGGGTCTTGTTGCTATCAACTTTAAGGAAGGCGACAACGCTATTCAGGAAGCAGGCTTCGGCGATAAGGTAAAGATGCTTTACATTGTCCTTCTTATGGTCGCTTCAGTTATTTCCTTCCTTGCGATGAAGTTTATCTACAACATCGGCAAAAAGGAAGAAGAGGAATTTGCGAAAAAGGCGGCATAAAACAAAAGAAAACAAAAACAAAAAACGGAGAAACTTTTCGAAGTTTCTCCGTTTTTTTACAGCCCATTTTAGGGGATAGGAAAAAATGCGCAGAATGAACAAACTGAGCCAAAACTAAGCGAAGCTTTGTTTTGGGCACCCGAAGGCGTACAAAGGTACGTCGAGTGGCGAAGTTTGTTTATAGCATAAAACTTTAAAATTTTATATATTTGCTTATTTTTATGTTTTAAGGGTTTCTTCAAGTGTTAAAAACTTCGAAGAAACCCTTTCTTTGTTTGTTTTATGCGGTCTGCACTTTTTTTACAGCCCCTTGATTTTTTATTTGGAAGCGGTACTCTTTTCCTGCTTAACCTTGTGGTCAATAACATGACGTGAAGCAAGCTCGTCAAAGATATCTTCAAGTGAAATGCCCATTTCAATCATAAGCACCATTACGTGATATGCAAGGTCTGCAATTTCGTAAACAGTTTCTCTCTTGTCGTTATCCTTTGCAGCGATGATAACCTCAGTTGACTCTTCGCCGACCTTCTTGAGGATTTTGTCCATACCTTTTTCGAAAAGATATGTTGTGTATGAGCCTTCCTGCTTGTTTATCTTTCTGCCCTCGATAAGCTTAAGAAGTCCTTCGTATGAAAACTCGTGAAGCTCGTCGTTTTCCCAGACTGTGTTGTTGAAGCAGGAATCTGTGCCGAGGTGGCATGCAGGACCTGTTTTTTCAACAAGAACTGTGAGAGCGTCCTTATCGCAGTCAGCTGTAATGCTTACAATTTTCTGCACATTACCGCTTGTTTCGCCCTTGCGCCAGAGTTCCTGACGTGAACGTGACCAGAAGCATGTGCGCTTTTCCTTGATGCTGATTTCAAGGCTTTCTCTGTTCATATAAGCAACGGTAAGAACCTTCTTGCTCTTTGCATCAACAACAACGGCAGGAATAAGTCCTTTTTCGTCAAATTTCAATTCATCCAAATTCATTTTTATAACCTCACTATGATATCGTTGTTTCTGAGTTCTTGCTTCAGGTCTTTGATTTCAACCTCACCGAAGTGGAAAATTGAAGCGGCAAGACCTGCATCAACCTTGGGTAAAGCCTTGAAAAGCTTTGTGAAATCGTCAATACAGCCTGCACCGCCCGATGCGATAACGGGAACATTGACCGCATCACAGACAGCCTCGAGCATTTCAAGGTCGAAGCCCTGCTTTACACCGTCTGTATCAATGCTGTTAACAACAATTTCGCCTGCACCCATTCCGACACATCTTTTAATCCACGAAATTGCTTCCATTCCTGTATCCTCGCGTCCGCCCTTTGCGAAAACGCGGAATTCACCATCAACTCTTTTAACGTCTGCAGAAAGAACAACACACTGGTCACCGTATTTGTGAGCCGCCTCACGCACAAGCTCAGGATTACGGATTGCACCTGAGTTTACGCTGACCTTATCTGCACCGCATTTAAGAACACGGTCAAAATCGTCAACTGTATTGATACCGCCACCAACTGTAAGCGGAATAAAAACCTTGCTTGCAACTTCCGTAAGGATGTCTGTGAAAAGCTTTCTGCCCTCAGCAGATGCCGTAATATCGTAAAAAACAAGCTCGTCGGCACCGCAGGATGAATAAAACTCTGCAAGCTTAACAGGAGATGAAACGTCGGCAAGGCCGAGGAAATTCACACCTTTAACTACTCTGCCGTCTTTAACGTCGAGGCAGGGGATAATTCTTTTTGTAATCATTTTGCCACCTCGATTGCTTCCTTAAGGTCAATTGCATTTGTGTAATACGCTTTGCCGATAATTGCACCGTAAAGGTTCATTTCGCGAAGCGCTCTGATATCATCAATTGTTGAAACTCCGCCCGATGCGATAATGTCGAGGCTGAGCTTTTCGCTGAGCGATTTGTAAAGCTCGCGGTTTGTGCCCTTCATTGCACCGTCCTTTGAGATATCGGTACAGATAAGCGTTTTAACACCCTTGTCCTGCATCTTTTGGCAGAAATCTTCAAAAGTATACTGCGATTTTTCCGTCCAGCCTTTGATTGCAACGTAGCCGTCCTTGATATCAACACCGACAGCAATTTTTTCGCCGTACTTTGCGATTGCTTCGTTGAGGAAATCTTCATCAGTTATTGCCGCTGTGCCGAGGATGACACGGGAAACACCGATTGAAAGATACTTGTCAACGGTTTCCATTGAACGGATACCACCGCCAAGCTCAACGAAAAGAGATGTATTCTTAACAATGTTTTCAATTGTTTCAAGGTTCGGTGTAAGTCCTGTTTTGGCACCTTCAAGGTCAACCATATGCAGAAATTCTGCACCGCATTCCTCAAACTTTTTGGCTATGTTAAGCGGATTTTTTTCGTAAACCGTCATCTGGTTGTAGTCGCCTTTGAAAAGACGGACGGCAGCACCTTCGTAAAGGTCAATTGCGGGAAAAATATTCATCACTCTGCCTCCGTTTCACAAAAAGCTCTGAGGATATTAAGTCCGACTTCACCGCTTTTTTCGGGGTGGAACTGACAGCCATAAATATTTTTGTATGCAACGGCAGCCGTAAGCTCCTTGCCGTACTCTGTAGTTGCTGCAACGCTTTCGTCGCAATCCTCTGCAAAATACGAATGAACAAAATAAACGCAGTCGTTTTCCTTGATATACTTAAAAAGAGGACAGTCGTTCTGCTTAAAGTGAAGTGCATTCCAGCCGATGTGCGGAATCTTCAGCTCTTCGGGAAGAACTCCCTGCATACCGACAACGTTGCCCTTAAGAAGTCCGAGTCCGTCATATTCACCGTACTCAAAGCTCTTTTCAAAAAGCATCTGCATACCGAGGCAGATACCCATAACGGGCTTGCCCTTCTGAGCTTCGTCGATAAGCACCTTGTCAAGTCCCGTTGCACGAAGCTTTGCAATTGCATCCGAAAAAGCTCCGACGCCCGGAAGAATAATTTTGTCTGCGGAGCGGATTATTTCCTCGTTGTCTGTAACGGTTATATTAGCTCCGATTGCGTTGAACGAGCTTTTAAGCGAGAAAAGGTTGCCAACGCCATAGTCGATTATTGCTATCATTATAAAACACCTTTTGTAGACGGAATTTCGTCCTTGAATTTTTCGTCAATGTTAACAGCCTGGCGCAATGTTCTTGCAAGGCACTTGAATGTGCCTTCAATAATGTGGTGCGAATTTGTGCCGTTGAGCTGAATGATGTGAAGAGTGATGTCTGAATTTCTTGTGAAAGCAAGCATAAACTCTTCAACAAGCTCTGTGTCGAATGTGCCGACCTTTTCTGTCGGAATGTCGAGGTCGTATGAAAGATAATCTCTGCCGGAAATATCAACAGCACAAAGAATAAGAGCTTCGTCCATCGGAAGGATAAAGTTGCCGTAGCGTACGATGCCCTTCTTGTCGCCGACAGCTTCGCTGAAAGCCTTACCGAGGCAGATGCCGATATCCTCAACGGTGTGGTGGTCGTCAACCTCAACGTCGCCGTCACATTTTACCGTAAGGTCAAATCTGCCGTGCTTTGCAAAAAGAGTAAGCATATGGTCAAGGAAACCGCAGCCTGTATCGATTTCGCTTTCGCCTGTTCCGTCAAGGTTAAGGGTGAGAGCGATTTTTGTTTCAGCAGTATCTCTTTTGATTTCACTTGTTCTCATTTATTTCACCTCGATAATTTTCTTCGTTGCGTCAAGAAGTGCATCCATCTGCTCCTTCGTGCCGATTGTTATACGGACATAATCGCTGATAAGAGGCTTCGTAAAATGGCGGACAAGGATACCCATTTTCTTAAGAGTAAGGTAAAAATCTTCACCGCCAATTTTATCGCAACGAGTAAAAATAAAGTTTGCCTTGGAATCAAGAGTTTCAAAGCCAAGCTTTGCGAGTTCAGCTTTTGTGTACTCTCTGTTTTCTGCAATCGTCTTGCAGTTGTTCATATAGTAATCGTTGTCTTCAAGCGCTGCAATACCTGCCGCGGAAGTCATACGGTTAACATTGTAGGGATTTGTTGAATATTTGATTGTATTAAGGTCAGCAATCAATGCCTCGTTACCGATGCCGAAGCCGAGTCTTGCACCTGCAAGCGAGCGTGACTTTGAGAAAGTCTGTGTCACAAGAAGGTTGTCGTACTTCTTAGTAAGCGGAACAACACTCTCGGCACCGAAGTCAACATATGCTTCGTCGATGATAACAACGCTGTCTGCATTTGTTGTAACAATTTTCTCAATCTGCTCTGTTGTCAGGGCAAGTCCCGTCGGAGCGTTGGGATTCGCGATAACGATGTTCATACCGATATTGCAGTAATCTTCAACATCTATGCTGAAATCTTCTTTAAGCGGAATTTCCTTGTACGGAATGTGGTTAAGCTCCGCAAACACAGGATAAAAACCGTAGCTGATTGACGGAAACGCGATACCCTTTTTCTCGTCACAGAATGCCATAAAAGCAAAGTTGAGAATCTCGTCCGAGCCGTTTGTCATAAGCACGTTTTCGTACTTAACTCCGAAGAGGTCAGCCGCCTTCTGTGTAAGAGCACGGCTTTCGGGGTCGGAATAAAGGTTGAGCTTTTCGCTTTCAGCCTTTGCATATTCCGTTACCTTCGGTGACGGCGGAAACGGAGATTCGTTCGTGTTAAGTTTTATGTATTTCATATCCTTGGGCTGTTCACCGGGAGTGTAAGCCTCAAGGGATGAATATTTCGAACTGAAAAATCTGCTCATTAGTCTTCCTCGAATCTGATTGTTGCACTTCTTGCGTGAGCTGAAAGTCCTTCCTTTTCTGCAAAGAAAGCAACGTCATCCGCAACGGCTGAAAGTGCATCTCTTGTGTAGTAAGTGTACTGAGTCTTCTTCACGAAATCGTCAACGGAAAGAGGGCTTGAGAAGCGAGCTGTTCCGCTTGTCGGAAGAGTGTGGTTCGGGCCTGCGAAATAGTCACCGAGAGCTTCGGGACAGTACTTGCCCATAAAGATTGAACCTGCGTGCTTGATTTTATCAAGGTAGTCAAACGGATTGTCCATACAAAGCTCAAGATGCTCGGGAGCAATTTCGTTTGCTATATCAATAGCCTTGAGAAGATCATCTGCAACGATGATTTTACCGTTGTTATCGATTGATGTTCTTGCGATTTCTTCACGGGGAAGAAGAGGAATCTGTCTTTCAAGCTCTGCACTTACTGCCTCGGCAAAGTCCATATCGTCACACACAAGAACAGCACTTGCCATTTTATCATGTTCTGCCTGAGAGAGCAAGTCTGCAGCAACAAATTTCGGGTTGCAGGTCTTGTCTGCAACAACAAGGATTTCAGAAGGTCCTGCAATCATATCGATTGAAACCATACCGAAAACCTGCTTCTTTGCTTCTGCAACGAATGCATTGCCGGGTCCGACGATTTTGTCAACCTTCGGCACACTTTCTGTACCGTAAGCTAGGGCTGCAACAGCCTGAGCACCGCCAAGCTTGAAGATACGGTCAACGCCTGCAATCTTAGCTGCTGCGAGGATAACGGGATTAACCTTGCCCTCAGCGTTCGGAGGAGTTACCATAACAATTTCCTTACAGCCTGCGATTTTTGCAGGGATAGAGTCCATAAGAACTGTTGACGGATAAGCAGCTGTGCCACCGGGAACATAAAGACCGACCTTTTCAATCGGAAGAACCTTCTGCCCGATAACAACACCGTCTTTTTCGTTAAGAATAAAGCTGTTTCTTACCTGACGTGAGTGGAATTCCCTTACGTTAACGGCGGCCTTTTCAATAATTTCAACAAACTTCGGTTCAACCGTGTTGAAAGCCTCTTCAATTTCCTCTGCGGAAACTTCGAGTGAAGAAAGCTTTGCCTTGTCGAATTTTTCGCAATACTCAAACAAAGCTTTGTCACCGTTTGCCTTAACGTTTTCTATAATACCTGAAACGATGTCTTCAACGCTTGTTGCCGCTGTACCGCGTGCAAAAATATCCTTGTTGTCGACCTCGCCGTATTTCATAATTTTAATCATCTGTTTTCACCTGAGCTTTCAGACTGTTTTTAATGTTTTCGATCTGCTCCATTTTGAACTTGAAGCTTGATTTGTTTGCAATAAGCCTTGCGCTGATGGGAACAATCGTTTCTTTCGGCTCAAGGTCGTTTTCAAGAAGTGTTTTTCCTGTTTCAACAATATCTACAATAACATCGGAAAGGTTAAGAATCGGAGCGATTTCGATTGAGCCGTTAAGC
>JAZRNR010000056.1:0-10974 GCA_045648305.1 Acutalibacteraceae bacterium | reverse complement strand
CGTCATTCTGCCGTCACGTCGTCTTCGGCGACGGTGACGCTAAAAATCAACGATTAGCAAGAGGGTATTTCTCTATTGACTTTTAGATAAAAATCATCTAGAATTTAAAAGTATAGGTTAATTGAATCTACGAAAGGAAGCGATTGAATGAAAAAGTTTTTTGTTAAATTTATTTCTGTTTTGCTTACAGTTGTTGTTTTATTGTCTGCTGTTCCTTTAATGGGTTCCGCACTTGAAGCAGGGCTGTATCTTGGCGAAACGAAAATCACCGAAGCAAATTATTGGATTAATGATGGAAACGGTGGAATTACAACTGAAGGAGCTTCTCCGGAAAATTATAATTTAAAATATTCGCCATCGACCGATACAACATCACTAACATTAACCTTTAACAATCTTACTGTTAGTAATCAAATCACGTTTTGGAATAATGGAAGATTGGGTGAAGAGTTAGTTTTTGAATTAGTTGGAGAAAATAGAATTGATGTTGAAAATGCTCCACTTAGGAATTATTCCGCTATCTATACATACGGTGATGTACGTTTTAAAGGTAATGGTAGTTTGAATATTGATGT
Organism: Acutalibacteraceae bacterium; assembly: GCA_045648305.1. Classification (GTDB taxonomy): domain Bacteria; phylum Bacillota; class Clostridia; order Oscillospirales; family Acutalibacteraceae; genus CAG-488. The sequence goes on along the minus strand of JAZRNR010000056.1, from coordinate 10,399 downwards.
TAACAGTTTAAAAACGTATGAAAGTGGCATTGATGTATATGCTATTGAATGTGAAAATATTATTTTTGAAGAAGATTCAATTGTTAATATTAATGTATCTACGGTTTGCCCTGAAACAAAATTAGTTGGCATAGAATCACGTTACACAACTATAAAGGACAATGCTCAGGTTGATATCAGTGCAAAGGGTAATACATCGACATATTGTTTTATAACGGAACGTATGAGTTTGCAAAATAGTGCTGCTTTGAAAGCTGATGCATATAGCAAGCCTGAAACTTCAAGGGTTCACTACCCTTCAGCTATTGGCATTTGGGTGTTTTACACTTTAGAAATGAGTGATTATAGTTATATCGAAGCGATTAATCCTTGTAATGAATATTCAATTATTAACAGTATATCAATTCATGCCCGTGATATAAAGATGTATGGTAAATCAAAAATCCATGCAAAAGCATCAGATGCAAAGTATACTATTGTGGGTGGTTTTGAAGATAAAGTTGGCTCAATTGCTATTGATGCTGAAAGATCTCTCAAACTTTATGACGATGCTCAGGTTGTGGCTGAGTCAGGTGATGTTTTGCATGGATATGATTCTCATAGTGTTGCTGTTGATTTGGGATATTATTCTGAAAAAGAAGGTATAAACATGCCCGGTTACCTTGAAATGTCCGGTAACTCAAGGCTTTCTGCAAAAGCTGGTGATGGAAACACTTCGATTGGTATCAATACGTCATCAATAAAAACCTATGACGATTCTAAAATATCTTCATCTTCGGGTGTTGCTTCTGAAGCAAGTTATGGCATTAAAGGTAAAAAATTAATCTCAACAGACAATAGTGAAATAATAGTTAATTCTGGTGAAGTCAGCAGTAAAGATTGTGAAAATGTGTTTTCTTCAGATGGTTATAGAGAAATTTTTTATTCAAATACTTCTGCAATTGACTGTGAAGAGATATCTTTGTCAGAAAAAACCAATTTGAAAGCATTTTCTTCTAAGGCAACTTCCGTTGATGAAGAAGATATGGTTGAATCTTACGGTATTCGCACCAAGAAAATGACTTTAAATGATGATGTTGTGGTAGAAGCAAGAAGTGGTCAAATTGATGATAAAATTCAAACAGAGAAACTCAGAGATGTGTCTGCCGGCATTGGTTTTGTTGATGCACAGTCAAATATGTCCAATTTTATAGAAGTTTTAGGTTCTGCTTCTCTTGTTTCTTCAGGTGCTTATTATGGTATCTATGGTGAGTCAGGTGATATTTTATTTGGCGATAATTCTAATTCATATGTATACGGAAATTATTACGCTTTAAATGATTTTAGTGTAGATGCCAGTCCAAAAATTGAATTGGTCAGTGATACTTCTGTTGTGAATTCTAATGCGGAAAACTTTGGTATAACTGTTAACAATGATTTTGCTCTTGATTTATATGTAAGCACAAATATTGACTTTAAAGATGCAGCAAAATGGAATAGATCAACCCATTTGTCAAATTATAAGAGTTTAAAAATTGATAAAAATATTAATGTTCATTCTTATTCTGTTACTCGAAAAGATGCTACCTGTTACGAAGATGGTTATATACTTTATTCTTGCAATCATTGTGGCGATAGTTATAAACTTATAATTGTATCACCGGGTCATATAATCAAAAAGCAAGATGTTACTGGGAATTGTACAGAAAAATCAAAAACAGTGTATTCTTGCTACAACTGTGATTTCTCTTATTTTGTGGAAGGGTCTGAATCGCATCAATTTACAGATTGGATTGTTGTAGAAGAATCCACTTGTGCGAAACCAGGCGTACATAAAAGTTATTGTGATAAATGTGGATGCGAAACAACTCGCACAATTTGGACACCACACACATTTGACCACGACAATCCTATTATAACTGATGCACCAACATGTACCGAGTCCGGAACATATGCGTTGAAGTGTTTGATATGTGGTTGCATCGATGAAAATTGGTATTCAGAAAAATTAGGTCACAAGTATGTAATTAACTCAACTCTTCAAAATTGCAAGTTAACAATAGAACAGACTTGTGAACAATGTGGGGATACTAAAACAGAAACAAGAAATGCACACAAACTTGACATTGATGTTGTACAACCTACATGTGAGTTGGATGGTAATGTGACGATGAGATGTTTGGTTTGTGAAACAAATGCTTCTGCAAATTTACCTGCAAATGGACATAATTATAGTGGTGAATATATTGAATCAAAAGTTGATAATACTCGTTATATCAAATATTCTTGTGTAAATTGTGATAATTACTATATTGAAGAACTTGTTTCAACTAATTGTGAACACTCATATAAATTAGCTAAAACAGTTTCAGCTACTTGCTATTCAAATGGTCAAAAAACATATACTTGTCAGATATGTGAAGATTCATATACCATTCTGACTAAAAAGAGAATACACAATTGGTCAGAACCTACAATTATGGATAACAAGTGTTTTAGTGAAGGATTAGCTGTTTTTTACTGCAATGACTGTGTTGAAACTAATTTAAGGTATGATACTGTGCCGGCTATGGAACATTTATACAGTGAAGAAAGATTCGAGCCGACAGATACGGAAGACGGTTATATAGAATATACCTGTTCAGTTTGTGGTGATACTTACCGCGAAACACTGCCTGCAACCGGTAATAGTTGTTCTCATTCTTATAAATCATCTGTAACGACAGAAGCAACTTGCACAATTAATGGTGTAGAAACTTTCACTTGCTCAAATTGTGGTCATAGCTATACCGAAATAATTACCGCACCGGGACATATAGCCGGTGATTGGTTGCAGACAAAAGCTCCGACTTGTACTCAGACCGGAATGGAGGAAAAAAGATGTGATGTTTGCAGTGAACTTCTTGATTCAAGAATTGTCGAAGCAACAAATCACACTCTTTCGCACATAAAGCAGGAGTCAACATGTAAAACTGCAGGCTATGAGTATGATTCGTGTACCGTTTGCGGTGAAATTCAGAATCGTGTTGAATTGCCGTTAGGCGAGCATAAAACACGACTTGTTCGTATAGATTCAACTTGTACAGTTCCGGGTGTAGAATACGAGGTTTGTCTTGTATGTGGAGTATCATCAAATAAAAATTTCCTTCCGCTTGCAGACCACACCCTGAGTCACACAAAGGTTGATTCAACCTGTAAAGAAAAAGGTTATGAATATGATACATGTACCGTTTGCAGCGGTCAGTTTAACTATGTAGAGTTACCGTTGACAAATCACAGAACAACCAAAGTGAAAGAAGATTCTACCTGCACACAAAAAGGTTACGAATATGATGTGTGCAATGACTGTGGAGAACGTTTTAATTATGTAGATTTGCCGTTGGCAGATCATCAGGTTAAACATATCACAGAGCCATCTACTTGTGCAACAAATGGTAAGGAATATGACCTTTGTACAGTTTGTGGAGCTGTTGCGAACGAAAAAACTCTCTCTCTTGCTTCTCACGCATGGGGCGCTTGGGTAGTTACAACTGAACCTACTGTTGATGCCGAAGGCGTTGAAACACGTAACTGCTCTGTTTGTGGTAAAACAGAGGCAAAATCGATTCCAAAGTTGACTGTAATTAAGGATACTACAACCGGAGTGGAAATTGTATATTCTGATGAATACAATACAGCTGTTGAAATTGAAGTTAAAGAAGTGTTTGACGGAAGCTCATTCCAGATAATTGATGCTAATTTTGATAATGTTCAGAGTGTAGTGTTTGATATCAGTACTGTTAAAAATGGAGAAAAAGTACAGCCTGATGGTAAAGTTAAGGTCAGAATCCCGCTTCCTGCTGATTTCAAGGGCGAGGGAGTGGTTGTGTGTTATGTTGATACAATCAATGGCGAAATCGTCGATATTCCCACAAAGGTTGTTGACGGTTATGTTGAATTTGAAGCAGATCACTTCAGCTACTATGCAGTTGTTGAAAAGCTCGGCAAAGTGAACTCAGTCTCAATTGACAACATTTCAATGAACTACAAGGATATTGCAACAATCACACCATCAATCAGTGCTGATGCAGATGTTGATTATACGGTTACTTATTCATCATCAAATCCGTCTGTAGCATCTGTTGATGCGAATGGTAAGGTTTCAACGGGCAAGACCGGTTCTGCAACAATTACCGTTACAGTAACAGACGAATACGGCAATACCGTTTCTGACACTTGTAATGTTGAAGTCAGATACACATGGTGGCAGTGGATTATCGTTATAGTTCTCTTCGGTTGGATTTGGTATTAATAAAACATAATTAAACTCATAGGATGGCAGAGAAATCTGTCATCCTTTAACTTTTGCAAACACATTCTTGTCTCCGAACTTTCGGCGTCACAGAATTGTGGCGCAGCCACGTCAGTGGATGCGCCTACATATGTTCATGCTCTGTGGAGTCGATTGATCTCTCAGAAAATTTACTTTTTCAGTTCGTCGTCGAGTCGTCGGCGACTTCGCGTGAAGACGTTCCGCGGTTGTTGAAACAGCTCAACTTCGTATGTTTTTCTGTTTTGGCTCCAAAACCGCGTACCGAGGGGCGCGGGTCTTCGGTGGAGACCTCTGCGAAGCAGAAGTGCCGACCGAGCCGGCAGGCGAGACTAAGTCCTTCTGCTCCTGCCAGAACGAAAGCCTTGAAACTACGCGGTTTCAAGGCTTTTTCTTTTTATTTAAAGAAATAAATTAATTCGTTTCTATTCATGTTTAGTTGTATCAAAACGGTTTTATTTAGGCGTCATTCTGCCGTCACGTCGTCTTTCGGCGACGAGGTTTTCGAAGACGACATTGACATAAACCTACTCATAAGATTTAAAAAAACAAGCAAAAATCGCAGATTCAGATTGCTTTCGCAACAAGTATTTATATCCGCAAAAATACTGCAACACATTAAATTAATATGTTGACTTTACACAATATAAGGTGTAATATGTTGTTGTCAATGTAAATTCAACACGCTTTATGTTGTTGAATATCAATTATTTTATCTGACGCGATTTGATTCAGGAGGTGAAAACAATCAAATCACAAAAAGAAAACGGAGGGAGATTTATTATAATATGAAAAAATTTAGTAAAAAAGCTTTGTGTATTATTCTTTCTGTTGTAATTGCTTTAGGAAGCTTGATTACTGCGTCGTTTGCTAAAGATGCTGACGGAATAGTCATTAAAGTGTCATCAGACAAGAAGTATTACACAAAAGGTGAAGATATAGTTTTGGATGTTGAAGTCACTAATACAACTGATGAAGACATGTCGGATGTTGATATTAATATGGACTGCAACTGGTTTAACTTTGATGTAGAAGAAGGTTCTTCCATCAAAATTAAAGAGCTTAAAGCTGGAGAAACAAAAACGATCCAATTCCACGCTAAGTATCTCAGACTTGATTTGTTTGAGTTTATTAGTGTTATGTATAAAAGAATTTTTGCGTGGTTCTGTCGAACTCTTTGGGGAGCAAACAGCGAAACCACACGCTATAGCGTTAGAGTTGATTTGATTAAGAGAACTTTTGTGTTTAGTGCTGATGTCGGTAACCATGAGAGCGAGGACGACAAAAACGCTTTAATCGCAATTGACAAAGATTCATTCAGTTACGATGAAGAAACAAAAACCTATTTTGTTAATGGTCTTGTTGAAGAAGTTAATGGTTCATTGAAAAATCCAAATTCAGCTAAAAGTCTTGAATATAAGGTTACAGATAATAACAAAAATGTAATTGATAAAGGTTCAATAGAGATAGCCAAAAATTGGAGCTTTAAAGAAATTGGTTTGATCATTGGTGACAATATAATTACAGTTACAGTTAAATATTCAGATGGCAGCGAATTTAGTGATAGCGTAAAAGTAGTATGTTATTCAGAGGCTAATTTTAACAATGTAGAATTAGACATTACAACAGATACCGATGATGACGGCGTTCCTGACTATTTGGAAGAAATCACTGGTAGTGACAAGTATTCAGATGATACAGACGGTGATGGACTTACTGATTATCAAGAAGAAGTCATTCTTATTTATGAGTCGTCAAAGAAAGATACTGATGATGATGGCATCTCTGACTATAATGAGGATTATGATGCTGACGGAATTATTGATGGCAAAGAGTTTGAATTAGGTACTGACCCCACAAATGCAGATACTGACTTTGATGATCTCGATGATAATGAAGAAATCCACGTCTATGGAACAGATCCTTTAAAAGAGGATACAGATGGTGATGGTGCAAATGATGGTGATGAGGTCAGATTAGGAACCGATCCGTTAGTTTATGATGAAAAATTTACAGAAGAAGTAACTTCGGGTATTATGAATGCATCAACAGATGTAGTGGCTTCGGCTGAAGTGATTCTTAGTGGTAATCAAGTAGGTAGCTTAGAAGTCGAAAGAGTAACCAGCTCAAAGAACAATTTTCTTTCACCGCTCATTCCGGGTTATATAGATAATGCCTTTGATTTTAGTGTAGACGGAAGCTTTGAAAAGGCTGTTTTAACGTTTGAATATAATAAAGATATTGGAACTGTAGGAGAGGATTTCCAACCAAGAATTTATTATTTCAATGAAAAAACAATGACATTAGAAGAACTTCCAAACCAAAAGGTTGAAAATGGTAAGGTAAGTGCTGTAGTAGAACATTTCTCAACATATATCTTGCTTAATAAGGTTGAATTTGATAAAGTTTGGGAAAACGAGATAAAACAACCGGATTATGAAGGTAATGGAATTTCTGGATTAGATATTGTTTTTGTTATCGATTCATCAGGCAGCATGTCTAGTAATGACAGAAACGGAATTAGAAAATTTGCTGCTATGGATTTTGTGGAAAAATTAGGTGAGAACGACAGGGCTGCTGTGGTAGATTTTGATTCATATAGCTATGTGCGTTCCGGTTTTACTGCTGATCAGACTGCCTTGTTCAATGCAATAAATAGCGTTGATAGTAGTGGAGGAACTAGTTTGTCTGCAGGTATTAGCACGGCGATTAATTTGTTTACAAATGAATCCTACACCAGAAAAGATGCCTATAAGTACATCATTATGTTAACCGATGGCGATGGCAACTACAGTTCATCTTATACAAAAACCGCTGCCGATAATGGAATTGTAATATATACAGTTGGCTTAGGCAGTGGTGTTAAACCGAGTGTATTACAAGGAATAGCAAATGGTACTGGCGGTAAATATTACTTTGCTTCCGCTGCATATGAGATAACTGATATCTATACTGAGATTGAATTTGAAACTATTGATTATCAGAAAGATTCGAATGAGGATGGCATATCAGATTATTATACCGAGTTAATCAAAGAAGGCACCTTAACCTTAGGTAATGGTTCACGTGAGTTGATAGGTATAGATTTTAATAGCTCGGCTGACTATGACAACGATGGATTGCTTAACGGTGAAGAATTAAAGATAGAGACTTATGGTAATAGAGTTTATATGACTATGCTGTCTGATCCTACCATAGATGACGGAGATGATGATGGCGATAGTTTTACCAATCAGGTTGAAAAACAATTTGGATCAAATTTAAATGTTACGTCATATTATGTTAGCGATTGTGAAAAATTAAGCGATGATGATTGGTATTATTATTGCGGAATAGCTGCTGAAGAGGATGAGGGCTTTTTTGACAATTCTAGTAGATTTTTATGGAAAACAATTACTTTTGACTGGTCACAAAAAGGTGAAGCCAAAGATTTGATGTCAAAATTTTTGGGTGAATACAATACGCCCGACGCTATGGAAAAGACAGCGGAAGAATACGTAAATGAGGCTCTTGATATGATGTCTGCCTCATTAATTTCTCAAATTTATCAACAGTTTGATGGAGCAAAAGATGTTATTCAAGAACTTGTTGGAGTAGTAAAAAAATGGACAGCTTCTGCAAAAAGTGTGAAAAATATTACATCAACAAAAATCTCCGAATTAAAAGGAACAATGAACTTAGTTTTACATAAATATGGTGTTGCCGCAGGTAAATTTAATTTTGATTTCAAAAGCACAGGCTTTAAAATTTCGGTAGTTTTTTCTCTTGTTGATGAGGCAATTGATGTTTGCGATGTAATCAATTCGTATTCCAAGATTAAAGCTACTTGGGATGAGTTTGAAAAGAACGAAGAACTTTTGAAGGAGATTGAGAAGTCCAAAGATTCTGGTGGCATTTCAAGAGGCTATGTTCGTTCAGCAGCAAGTGATTTGTTGAGCTATATAGAAGACAAAGGGGATATTTTTGAGGATCAAGTTTGGGATATTGGTGTAGCAACTGCTGAAAATGTCGTTGCATTTGGTTTAGGTTTGGTCGGATCAGCTAATCCAGTGGTTGGAGCAGTTCTCTTGTTAATAAAAGGATTAGATTGGTTCACACCATTGACAGCAATTGCCGATGCAACATACCATATGTTTACCATTCAGCATATTAGTGATGCTGCTAAGAGGTTGATTAGCTACGCATATTCAACTTCTGGAATTTTATGTGAAGTTGGAAAAGGCCAAGCCAGATTTTTAAGAGCTTTAGGTGTTGCTCGTATGTATGGTGAATCTTTTGCAGCTACATATATTGACAAAGTTAATATAATAGGATGGGATAAAGAAGAAGAAAAAGCTGCAGAACAAGAATGCAGAGATACCATCGAAACTGTAAGAGATGTACTTATTAGAATGAATGTTGCAGGATAAAAACATCCCTCTCAAACACCTTAATGCTACAAAATTTATAGACATTATTAAAATTTAAACCAAAAACAGACTTCGTTTTTATGCACAGGTCCGTAAAAAACGTACAATGAAAAAAGCAGCCTCCTATGGTAGAATTAAAGAAACTACCATAGGAGTAATTTTTATGTCAAGAAACTACTGACACGTACAAGAATATGAGAAAGAAATAATCGAGTTAATAAGCAAAGGAAATACATTGCGAGAAATAGGTAACAAATTAGGATTTACTCATAAGCAAATGAGAGATTTCAAAACAAGATACAACAAAAAGCAACGAATGATATAAGCAGGACAAGCTATTCACAAGAGTGGCAGACCGTGTAAAAAAGAGGGAGAACTGCCACCGTCAATACAAAAATTAGATAAGCTTGCACAGATGAGATATGTAATGGCAAGTAAAGACAGATATATCAAGAAATTAGAAATGGAAATCAAATTGATGCAGGATTTTCTCTCGCTCACAGAAAGGAAGTGAAACCATCGGTAAGATACAGAGTAATATATCGTCATAAGGAAAAGTATTCAATAAGTGAAATGTGCAGATTCTTCGGAGTGTCTCGTAGCGGATATTATGATTTCGTAGCACGAATGGAAACAGCGGACAAAGATTTACCGATCGCTGAAAAGATAAAAGAGTGTCAATGTAAATGCGGTAAAACATATGGTTATCGCAGAGTACACTTATGGCTTGAGGGTGAAAGAATCCACAGAGACCCCAAGACGGTATTAATAATCATACAAAAATATGACCTGTTGTCAGCAATCAGAAGAAAGAAATATTGCAAATATACAGATGTTATACATAAATACCCTAATCTTCTGAACAGAAACTTTAAATCTGACAGACCAAACCAAAAGTGGTTTACCGATATTTCATATATACATACAGCTCAAGGAGTTCTGTATCTTTCAATCATCAGGGATTTATATGACAACAGTATTGTTTTATTTGCAAGAATTTGATTCTATTGAGCATTTCAAATTAGAATTAGAAGATTATCTTGATTATTACAATAATCGCAGAATTAAGCAAAAATTAAATGGCTTGACACCTGCTATGCACAGATCTCAAGCTATTTTAGCTGCTTAATATTTAATTTGCATAAGTTTTTCTGAAAAACTTTGTCTAACTTTTTGGGGTCACTTCAGCTTGAAAACGAAGTAAGTTTATCGCTTAATTAAATATTTCTGCCATTAGGCTGTTTTTTGTTCTGTCCGCACAATTTGGGGCAGTTCATTAAATGGAGTCTGTTCTATTTTCTTTGAGATCTGTTGACAATAAACCACGAGACCGCGTGACTTTCACCTCTTTTTATTAACACATTCTCGCCGCCAAGAACACGTCATTTTCACCACTATAGGAGACCGCTTGCACGGTCTCCGTTTTTGTTGGGTTCTCCTTGCATTTCTGTTTCTCTTACTCTCTTCTTGACGCCGAATTTTCGGCGTCACAGAATTGTGGCGCAGCCACGTCAGTGGATGCGCCTACATATGCTCAGGCTCTGTGGAGTCGATTAACCTTTCAGAAAATTTACTTTTTCAGTTCGTCGTCGAGTCGTCGGCAACTTCATGCGAAGATGTTCCGCGTTTGTTGAAACAGCTCAGCTTCGTATTTTTTGTGAACCTGTGACAGATGCGGTCATAAACATAGTCGCATGAACTC
>JAZRNR010000055.1:0-4001 GCA_045648305.1 Acutalibacteraceae bacterium | reverse complement strand
CACCCTTGTCTGCAAGCACCTTTTCAACAGCTTTAACGTGGCCGAGAGCGAGGTCAACAACGTGAATGTAGTCACGGACGCCTGTGCCGTCGTGTGTATCGTAATCGTCACCGAAAACGCTCAGACAAGCGAGCTTGCCGACAGCAACCTGAGTGATGTACGGCATAAGGTTGTTCGGGATACCGTTGGGGTTTTCGCCGATTCTTCCGCTCTTGTGTGCGCCGATGGGGTTGAAGTAACGAAGAATTGCAATACTCCAATCATTATCCGAAGCCGAGAGGTCACGAAGAATAAGCTCGATCATATACTTTGTTGTGCCGTACGGGTTTGTTGTTCCGCCGATCTGCATTGTTTCCTTAAGCGGTGAGGGGTTATTCTCACCGTAAACTGTTGCAGATGAGCTGAATACAATCTTCTTACAGCCTGCGTCGCGCATAGCTTCGCAGAGTGTAACTGTGCCGCCGATGTTGTTTTCATAATATTCAAGAGGCTTTGCACAGCTTTCGCCAACAGCCTTAAGTCCTGCAAAGTGAATTACTGCATCAATCTTGTTTTCTGCAAAAACCTTATCAAGACCTGCCTTGTCGCGGATGTCACATTCGTAGAACTTGAAATCCTTGCCTGTAAGCTCCTTGATTCTGTTAAGAGCTTCGGGACAGCTGTTGTAGAAATTATCTACGATAACGATTTCATAACCTGCATTAAGAATCTCAACGCAGGTGTGTGAACCGATGTAACCTGCACCGCCTGTAACTAAAATAGCCATTTAAATCACTCCAATTGACAAATTTTCACATATACGATATTATTATATCGGTTTTAAATTCAAATTGCAATAACAAATGAGGTTATTATGGGTAATTTATCAGACATTGGTGTAATAAAAAGCGTTCTGCAAAGGCACGGATTCACTTTTTCAAAGGCTCTCGGACAGAATTTCATTGTCAACCCGTCCGTTTGTCCGCGAATTGCGGAGGAAGGCGGAGCGAGAGAGGGTGTAGGCGTCCTTGAAGTCGGTGCAGGTATTGGTGTTCTTACTGCCGAGCTTGCGAAGCGTGCGGACAAGGTTGTTTGTGTTGAGCTTGACACAAGACTTCTTCCCGTGCTTGACGAAACGCTTGCAGATTATGACAATATAAAAATAATCAACGGTGATATTCTTAAGGTTGATCTGCACAAAATCCTCGAAGAAGAATTCGGAGATATGCCTGTTATAGTCTGTGCAAACCTTCCTTATTATATCACTTCGCCTGTTATTATGCGTCTTCTTGAAAGCAGGCTTAATATTGAATCCGTAACCGTAATGGTGCAGAAGGAGGCGGCTGTCCGCCTTTGTGCGGATGTCGGAAGCAGAGATTCGGGTGCAGTAACGATAGCTGTTAATTTTTATTCGGAAGCGCAGAAGCTTTTTGACGTTTCAAGGGGTTCGTTTATGCCTGCTCCGAATGTTGACAGTGCGGTCATCCGACTTGATATCCGAAAGGAAGTGCCCGTTGAAGTGACGGATGAAAAGTTCTTCTTCTCTATGGTGCGTTCAGCATTCAGTCAGCGAAGAAAAACTGCATCAAACGGTATCAGCTCGGGATTGGGCATGCCGAAGCAGACCGTTATTGAAGCAATCGAAAACGCAGGACTTCCGTCAACGGTCAGAGCTGAAAGCCTGACGATGGAAGAACTCGGAACTCTCTGCGAAGAACTTTATAAGTTGAGATGAGAAAAGGCGATGCATTTGCATCGCCTTTAAATGTTTATCAGTAATTACCAATTGATTTCATAAACTGACTGTGTACCGCAGGGGATAATTATGCCTGCTTTATCAAAGTAAAGTGTCCAGTTAAGAACATATTCTGCTGTAAGAACATTACCTGTTTTTGCATCTACCGTAACTTTGATTGTTGAAGAGGGATAGGCAAGAGAAACTGTACCGACCGTATTCTTTGCAACAGGAGGAATGTTCTCGTTAACGTCGTCAGGCACGATAATGCTGAATACTTTCGGGTTGTGACCCGTGCCGTGTTGATACGAATCCGACTTGGCGTCATCAAGTGTTACGATTGTGATTGTATAAACACCGTCATTTTCTTTTAATGTAGCAGATTTGATATCATCAACCGTAAGCTTACTTGCATAGCTTTCGCCTTCAACGGGGAAATAAGTCTTGATTTCAGCACCTTTGTATGTATCAGCACCCAGATAGTTGTCTTTAAACATCTGGTCTAACCATTCGTCACCGCCGAGCATGTTATAAACGCTTTGTATACTGCCCGAGATAGTGGTTTTGCCTGCAAGGTAGTTTGTAACGGATTTCTGTTCGACAGATTTAGCATCAGTTTTTACTCTGTTGATAGCTGTATTGAAATATTCAAGCACTTCAGCTGTATTGGAAGGAACGGAAGAATCATTATCAGGATCAATCAATCCAACTGAAATTTTAAGAACGACAAGCGCATCCGAAGAATTAATGTTGCCGTCTTCATTCATATCAGCAACGTTTTTGTTGAAATTCTTGGGGTTTGAGCCGACGGAGTACTGCAGGATAGCAAGAGCGTCGGAAGAGTTGAGTTTGCCGTCTGAGTTTACATCGCCTTTAGTTGCGGCGAAGGCTGTGACTGTTGAAGTGAGAAGAATACCGAGAGTAAGCATTACACAAAATAACTTTTTCATTGCAGAATCCTCCTTGTTTTTATGTTTTAAACAGTAAAATTACATTTACATTGGTCTTATAGCACCCGGGTCGAGTTCTTCATAACCTGTCAGGTCGAAGAGTGAACGGTCAACGCTGTCTTTGAGTTCGTGAATTTTGATGATTGAAATTGTGCTACCATCGATAATTTCCTGACGAACCCACTTTTTGCCTTCAAAGTAGTACTTTGTAACAGTTCCGTCAGTTGATTTGTATTCTTCGCAGGTGTATGTTTTACTGCCATCCTTAACGGTAGTAGTTTTTACGTAAGTATCGTTATCAGATTCAGTGTTTATAAAGTCACCGACGCCCATATCGTCGTCGGTTTCCATATACATTTTGGTCCCTAAATAATCAAAAGCGATATAGGTTTTTCCGCCTTTGGTAATACTTCTTGAGTCCATTCCGTCAAGTGAAAGAGCTGCAGCGAAGTTATTGCCGTCCATAGTCACCGTTGCAGGAATTTCTTCTCCTTCACCGATAATTGTCATCGAGATAGTGAATTTTCTATCCTCAATAACGCTTGCAATAACCTCGTCACGAAGAGTGGTTGCATTTCCGTCAACCAATCCGACTGAAATCTTAAGTACAGAAAGAGCATCCGAAGAATTAATTTTGCTGTCATTATTCATATCAGCAACGTTTTTGTTAAAATTTTTGGGATTTGAGCCGACGGAATACTGCAGGATAGCAAGAGCATCGGAAGAGTTGAGTTTGCCGTCTGAGTTTACATCGCCTTTAGTTGCGGCAAATGCTGTGACTGTTGAAGTGAGAAGAATGCCGAGAGTAAGTAATACACAAAATAACTTTTTCATTGCAGAATCCTCCTAAAATTAATTACACCTTATTAAGTAGTCAGTTTAAACCCGATTTGTGACATAAAAATCCTGAAAATTTTATACATGGGGAAAACCAAGAGCAATATGAAATGAAGCTCAGGAATAATGTCAAAATACAGATTTCTGACTTAACCTTATTTTTATTATATAATATCACATAAAAAAAGTAAAGAACGATGCAAAATTAACGAAAAAATCGACAAAAAAATAAAAGCAAGCGTTTTTATCGCTTGCTTTTGCTGTGTTTACGCCTTAGTAAACCAATATTCACTTATCATAAATCCGTCAATCGGCTCTGTGATTTCGAAACAGTATATTTATTTTTATCTCCAACAAACTCTTACTGTTACGCCGTCTTCTTCGAGGAAGAACTTAGCTTTTGCTGCTCTTGTTTCGTACTCTTCAACCGAAGACATTTCAACAAAGGATATATTACGTGTTGAGCCGCCTGCTGTGTTATTGTAAATTGTGTCAACCTT
>JAZRNR010000054.1:0-3073 GCA_045648305.1 Acutalibacteraceae bacterium | reverse complement strand
CAACTCATGTGATGTATCAAGAATAGGCTTAACGAGCGCACGTGTGAACTTATTTCTGTGGAGGGGAGCAACGAGCTCTGTGATAGCCCAGCTTCTGCCCATACCTGCAGTAAGCTGAACGAAAAGCTTTGCGCCTGTCTTATGGATTTCGTCCATAAACTCCTTGAGCTCCTCAAACATCTTGGGGTTCTGCCAGAGCCACTTGCCCCAGAAAGTATCACGGAGAGGTGCGATACCGGGGATGATGAGACCTACATTGTTGTTAGCTCTTTCAAGGAAAAGCTTTGCAGCTTCCTTGTCAAAGTGACAACCGCCGAGCTCGAACCAGCCGAACAAAGATGTACCGCCCATGGGACACATAACGATTCTGTTCTTGATTTCAACGTTACCTATCTTCCAGGGGGTAAATAAAGCTTCGTACTGTTTGTCCATTAAAACACTTCCTTTTATTTAGTATAAATTTTCATACATATTTATAATAAAATAAATTGTTAACAATGTCAATCGGTATTGTTAATTATTTAACTGCAAACTGATTTTTTCTGCCGTTTTTTTTGAAAAGACAAACTGCAAAGTTCCAAAGGGGAATAAGGTAAAGGTAACACGCTGTAAGTATGCAAACAGACGGTGCGCCGATTGAAGTAAGGGGCACGCTGACGGCAATCGACCACGGAACAAGCGGTGCCATAACAACCGCTGTATTTTCAAGGTAATATGCCATTTTACTGTTATCTTTTTCAGTATCACTGCAAAGCTGATGTGCAAGCATTATTGCAAGTGTCTGATTGCACGAAATCAGGCTTGAGAGGATGGAAGTGACAAACACACAACCGAATGGCGTCAGCTTATTGCTGATTTTCATAAGCACGTCGTGAACGGAGCGAAGCAAGCCTGTGCCCTCAAACATACCCGAATAACAGGCGGAAATGCATACAATCAGAAAGGCGTTTGCCATCGAAATCATACCGCCGCCCGAAAGAAGGGATGCAACGTCAGGCTCGACGGGAGCATAGCCGAAAACAGTCATACGGAGAATTTCCGCAAAAGGAATATCCTGAACAAAAGTGCAAACGAGCATACCGCATATGATGCTTACGCTCATCGTAATTTTTACGTTTATTTTAAAAAGAGAGAAAAGAACGATAACAACTGCAGGAATAATTACCGCAGGGTGCAGGTTGAAGTTGTCTGCGAAAAGTCTTTGCGTTGAGCTTATGTCGAAATCAGATTTAAAGCCAAGTCCCATAACGAGGTAGACAATGGCGGTGATTACAAACGGAACGACCGAAGTTCTGAACATCATTGCAATATTTTTGAAAAGATTGGTTTTTGTAAGCGAGCTGATAAGCAAAGCACTGGTACTCATCGGTGAGCATCTGTCGCCCCAGAAAGCACCTGAAATAACAGCACCGCCCGAAAAAAGAATCGGTATTCCCATACTGTTTGCAATGGTGATACATATAACTCCCATTGTTGCCGAAGTGCCGAATGCCGTACCCGTCAGGAATGAAATCAGGGCACAGAGTAAAAAGCATATCAGCACCATCGCGGAAGGGTCGCAGACCTTGGTCGCGTGATAAACGATATACGGAATTGTTCCGCCTGCACGCCAGACGGCGGTAATGATGCCGATCAGAACAAAATTAATCAGAATATTGCGGACGGTTTTTATACCCGAAAACGCAAGGGAAAGCATCTCGCGGATGCTGTACTTTTTATAAATACCGTAGAAAAAAAGAAGAAAGAAACCGAAAACAAGTGCGATAAGAATTGACTGACCGAGTGCAACACAACCGAAAAGAGCACCGACGAACAAAAGAATAACAGCAATTTCAAGCATAAATTCACCTCCGTAAAAAATGTCAACCACAATACTATATCACAAACTGCGATATATTTCTATATTTCAGAAAAATAAAAACGACGAAGTTTCCTTCGCCGTTTTTAGCTATAAATTCTGATTTTACATTTTCTTGAATCCACCGTTTAATGTAAGCGTGTTTACCATAACAATGGATGTTGAATCGACAGGCTGACCGAAAGCTTTGTAGTTGTTCAGTCGGATGTCAACTGTATACTGCCACGTTCCGTTTACGATTTTTCCGTTCGGATCGATGAGAACTTTTACCGTCGGATTAGTGTAGTAAATTTTAGTTTCGTTATAGTTAATTTCAAGCGGAAGCTTATCCTCAAGCTGTTTTGCGACGGCACCTATGTCACCTACACCTGTGACAGCGTGACCGACAGAACCGCTGTTTGCGTCCTCACTTGCACCCGAGGTCTGCATTTTCATTGTCATTTCAATAACGGTTGCACTGCCGTTTTTGTAAGCCTTTGCACTTGCAACATCAGCGGCGGTAAGATTGTTGTAACCGCCCGTGATACCGTCCTTGTCGGTTTCGTTGCTCTTAAGGAATGCCGACATAATCGGAACAACAAAGCCGATTTCTTTGCCGTTTACAAGGACTTCCTTCATTTCGATGCGATGCTGAGATTTAACGGAAGAATGTGTCTTCTTTGCCGCAGTTTTGTACGCTTCAACAATCTGTTCGGCTGACCATTTTGACGGGTCGTTGTTATTCTTTGTCGGTGCATTTGCAGGGACAGACAGATTTTCACTCGTATCAACGCTTGAAGGCTCAGTTACTGAAGACCCAGAAGTGTCAGTTACGTCAACTGCAGAAGTTGTTGTGTTGTCAGCGATATTGTCTGTCAAATCCTGGCTGATATCGATTGTGTTGTCTGTTGTGTTTTCCTGTGGATTATCAGAGTTTTTTTCCTTACCGCAAGCTGATAATGAAAACACCGTAACAACAGTAAGAATAAGTGCAATGTATTTCTTGAAACACATACTGTAACCCTCCCAATATTGTTCTACAGAATAGTATACTTTAATTGCCAACAAGCCATAAGATTTTGAAAGGTATATTTTCGCCTCGACTTCGTTAAAAATCCTTGAAATACGTCAGTATATCTGCAGATTTTTGCCTTGCCGAGTCAAAAATCTCCTCTTTCAAAACTGCTTTGCATCTGAAACACAACAGTTTGCGTACAGTCGGGTAGCTTTTCGATG
>JAZRNR010000053.1:0-9260 GCA_045648305.1 Acutalibacteraceae bacterium | reverse complement strand
TCCAAAGACACAGACTCTATCCAGTATGAAAACGATGATTTAATGCGTCCAATTTATGGTGATGACTATGCAATCGCTTGTTGTGTATCTGCAATGAAGGTTGGTAAACAGATGCAGTTCTTCGGAGCTCGCTGCAACTTGCCAAAGCTTTTACTTATCGCATTAAACGGTGGTTATGATACTTCAAGCAACATTCATATCGGACCTCAGATGCCAGTGATGGATGTAGAAAAATTAGACTACGAAGCAGTAATGGAACGTTACAACATTTATGTAGAATGGTTATCTAATCTCTATGTAAATACCATGAACGTAATCCACTACATGCACGACAAATATGCTTATGAAAAAACACAGATGGCTTTACATGATACACAGGTACACCGTTTCATGGCATTTGGTGTAGCAGGACTTTCTGTAGTAGCAGATTCTCTCAGTGCTATCAAATTTGCAAATGTAAAACCAATCAAAGATGAAAATGGTTTCATTACAGAGTTTGAAACAACTGGAGAATTCCCTAAATTTGGTAATGACGATGATCGTGTAGACTTAATCGCAAAGGATATGACACACAAGGTTATTACAGAGCTTCGCAAGACTCCGACATACCGTAATGCAATCCATACTCTTTCCGTGCTTACAATCACATCAAATGTTATGTACGGTAAAAACACAGCTGCAACTCCCGACGGCAGAGGCGACGGCGAGCCTTTTGCACCCGGTGCTAACCCGATGCACAACCGCGAGGAAAACGGTGCACTCGCTTCACTTAACTCTGTTGCAAAAATCAGCTACGACGATTGCCGTGACGGTGTTTCAAACACATTCTCAATCACACCCGACACACTCGGTCACACGGATGAGGAAAGATATTCAAATCTTGTTTCAATCCTTGACGGCTACTTCTCAAAGAAGGCACATCACATCAACGTTAACGTTATGAACCGTGAAACACTTCTTAAGGCTTACGAGAATCCTGAAGAATATCCTAACCTTACAATCCGTGTTTCAGGCTATGCTGTTAACTTCAACAAGCTCTCACGTGAACAGCAGAGAGAGGTTATCAGCCGTACATTCCACGAGGCAATGTAATGCTTCGGGTTCATTCAATTCAATCACTCGGAACCGTTGACGGTCCCGGTGTGAGGTTTGTAGTTTTTCTTCAGGGATGCCATTTAAGATGTAAATGCTGTCACAATCCCGACACATGGGATATGAACACCGGCAAGGAGATGTCCCCTTCCGAGCTTTTTGAGAAAGTTAAAAGATACAAGGAATACTTCGGTACTGACGGCGGAATCACACTTTCCGGCGGTGAACCCTTGTTGCAGTCAAAAGATGCATATGAGCTTTTGGCTCTTTGCAAAGAGGAAGGCATCAACACCTGCGTTGACACTTCGGGTGCAGTTATGAACGAGGATGTGAAAAAGCTCCTCAGCGTAACTGACAGAGTGCTTCTTGATATTAAGTATACAAACGACGAAGACTACCGCAGAAACGTCGGATGTCCGATGAAGCCTGTTATTGAGTTTCTTGAACAGCTTGATAAACTTTCAGTTGCGACAACATTAAGACAGGTTATTATACCCACGCTTAATGATACTGAAGAAAATATATTAAAGCTTAAGCAAATTCGTGATGAATACAGTTGTGTTGATTCGGTTGAGCTTCTTGCTTTTCATAAGATATGCGAAACAAAGTATCAGAATATGGGTATTGATTTTCCGCTTGCAGAAACACCCGAGCCAACGAAAGATTTAATGAATAAGCTGAATATGATGTTATAAACAGTAAACCCACGACAATAGCCGAGTGTTCGTAAGGACACTCGGCAGTTTTATTCGCCATACGCCGAGTGATATTGCTTCGCAGTTTTATTGTGCTTGCACAGTGTTATTGTCCTTCGGACAGTTTTATGCGAATAAAATAACACTGAAGCCACAAGGCTTCAATATCACTTTTGATTTATCAAAAATATAACTGCAAATTTTGATTTGCAATATCACTTATACATACCGAAGAAAATGTTTTCAGATTGGCATAATTGCTTTCAAAGTATATAACCCACTATGACACTTTCAAGCCGAAAGTGTCAATTTTTTTATAAAAAATTGGGAGCACTTCTTTACAAAGTGTCTCCCAATAGTTTTTCTATCCTTAGTAACCCTGCTCTATTGTCGTGGGTTTGTTGGTTAATGTCGGACTGTTTTTTCTTTTCCGGTAACTTTCTTTACTTCAGGTTTTGCTTCGGCTTCCATTTTCCTGAATAGCTGTTCGTACGGCATAAGCATACCTTCGTTCATCTTGTTGCCCATTTTAGAGAGGATTTTCTCGCTTGAAAGCAACGCACCGACTGCATACATAAGAATTGACTTTCCTTTGTTTTTCTGTGGAAAGTCGTAGATGCCCTGTTTCTTGTAGAACTTATGGTCAGCCTTCATCATACCGCGCATCTGATAGATAAGGTCACGGAAGATTTTCATACCGCCGATTCCCCAGAAGGTCTGAGGCACCACGTGCTTTGTTTCGAGTGCAAACTGAAGAGATTTTGCGAGTGTATCAATCTGCTTATCGGTATTGAATTCGTCACTTGCTACACCAGCAAGGAAGTTTCCGCCGGTATCTGCGCGTGCTTCAACAACATTTATAACATTCTGTTCTTGCGAGTAAGCACCTGAAACAAGGTAACCTACAGGCATACCGACCGTAACCGTTCTGTGTCCGTTACAGAAGTTTCTGTCATCGTACATTTTAAAACGCGAACCCATTGAATGGTCGGACACCGTAAATGCATACACAATCGCATCTGCAGTCTGAATATTCTCACGAAGAAACGTATCAAACTTATCCTTATAAACACATTTCTCACTTACCGCACAGCGGAAGCAGCCGAGGCAACCGCCTGCAAGAGGATATTCGGAGATATTTACAATTCGTGTTTCATAACCGAAAACTGCACGGAAGCGTTCAATCATCCTGCTGAGGTTAGAATTTTCATCTGTTTCATCGGTAAGAACAATTATGTCTTTACCCTTATTTTTTGCACAGCTGTCCGCAGGCGTAGCAGGCACCTGTTCGTAGCATACTGCTGTTCTCGGAGCAGGAGTGTAAACATCTTCCTCAACAGACCAGAGGAAACGTTCAAAAAATTTTTCAGCATCCGTTCTGCCTTTTTCTTCAAGAAGATCTTCCATATCGGCAGACAGACCTCGTATATATTTCATACCAAGGTCAATTGAGTTTTCCTCGATGTACTTATGAGCCGTGATATCGTAAAAATGCTTTGATGTTGAAATCTGTGTAACGTATTTATCTTTAAGGTCGATTCCGTGCTCTTTCACAAGTTCAATAAATCGATGAAGCTGTGAGGGTGCAAGGAAGGTATAAACGGGATATGAAAAAAGAACCGCATCCGAGCTTTCAAGAAGTTCTTTCGCCTTGGTGAAATCTTTTTCAAGTGCCTTTATCTTCTGACCGACGTGGAGAACTTCGAACTCGTGCTGAGGAAATTTCATTTCAATATAGCGAACAGTCTGAAGTGTGATACTGTATTTTCCTTTCGGACTGCCGTTAATTACTGCTATTTTCATAACTATATCCTGACCTTTATACATTTTTTTGATATTGTAACACGATTCGACAGTTTTTTCAATCATAAATATCTGTTGATATAAAGCTCAGTTTATGTTATAACTGTGTGGAGGAGTTGAAAACCATGACAAATCCTGATTATTCTTCAATGTACGACAAAATATTCAAAATTATGGGTGAGCTTACGCCGCTTACCGTTGACTGCGGTGTGCTTTGCAACGGTGCCTGTTGCAAGGGCGATTCACAAACCGGAATGCGGCTTTTTCCGCACGAAAAAAGCTGTCTTGACATAACCGAATTGGAATCAGGAGAAAGATTAGCTGTTTGTAACGGAAGCTGTGACAGAACCGAGCGTCCCCTCGCCTGCAGGATTTTTCCGTTTTTCCCGACTATTGATGAAAAAGGTAAAATATTTGTTGAGCCTGATGTCCGTGCTTCAAGGCTTTGTCCCCTGCTTTCGCACAGCGACGAAATAGTTTTCAACCCTAAATTTTTCAAGGCACTTAAAAAGGTAGGAAAGATCCTTGCTAAAGATGACGAGTGCCGTGAATATCTTTATAAAATCACAGAAGAAATTGATATGTATAAAAGCTTCCTTGATTAGTTGAAACTGAAAACAAATTGTGGTATTATAGACTAAAATAACGGACAGGAGAAAAAACATGACTGAATATACAAAGAAAATTAAAAGAGTTGTAATCACCGAAGAACAGATTGCAGAGAAGATTAAGGAAATCGGTAAAGAAATTGACAAGATTTATGACGGCAGACCTATTCTTCTTGTAAGTGTTCTTAAAGGTGCTTTTGTTTTTATGGCTGACGTCTGCCGTGCGGTTTCCGTTCCCTGCGAAATAGGTTTTATGTGTGCAAAAAGCTACTATCAGGGTACAGTTTCAACAGGCGTTATCAATATAACAATGGACCTTGACCAGGACGTTAAGGATTATCACGTTGTTATTGTTGAGGATATCATTGACACCGGCAGAACACTCAAGGATGTTGTAAAGCTTCTTAAAGCAAGAAATCCGCTTTCTTTGCACGTGCTTACTCTTCTTGATAAACCCGACAGAAGACTTGTTGAAATCACACCCGACTGGGCACTTTTTACAATTCCCGATTTCTTTGTTATCGGTTACGGCCTTGACTGTGCGGAGAATTACCGCAACCTGCCGTATATTGCTGAATATGACAGCGAAGCATAAAAATTATTATAAACAAAAAATCCTGCCTACGAGTGAGGCAGGATTAATTTTTTCAGTTTTCAAAATCAAGAATCACAAGTTCATTGCCCTGTGATTCGATGATTTTTACAAGGTCATTGAAACTGAGCCAGACTGTTGCATCGTGTTCGTTCGGGTGAACTCCGAGCTTCTCGCAACCTTCAAGCTTCTTATCAAGCACTACGGTTACAACGTGGTCCGCATCGTTGAGGATACCGAGAGGAGAAACACAGCCTGCCGTTACGCCAAGATATTTTTCAAGTCTTTCCGCTGAAGCGAAGCTTACCTTGCCTGCATCAAGCTTTGCGCCTATTTCTTTAAGGTTGACACGTGTATCATTGTCTGCAGTAATAAGAAAATGCTTTTTGCCCTTCTGGTCACGGATGAAAAGATTTTTACAGATCGTGCCGATTTTATCAAGACCCTCCGCCTGCATTTCTTCCATTGTGTAAACAGGTGCGTGGTCTGTTACTTCGTATTTTATATCCTGTGCATTTAAAAATTCGTATACTTTGTTTTTCATATTTTCACCTTTAACCCCTCAATATTACCTACGGCAGTCCAGCTCCCCTTTCAGGGGCGCTACATAAGGTTTATTCTATTATAAAAGTGCCCTATGAAAATAGGACACTTTTTTGTTATCAGTCTGTTGTGTAGTTGTCGAAATAAGCCTGGATGAATACGATCGGTGTGCCCTTGTCGCCTGAACCTGATGTGAGGTCGCAGAGTGAACCGATGAGGTCTGTAAGTCTTCTCGGTGTTGTACCCTCAGAAGCCATCTTACCAACAAGGTTGTCGTCCTTTTCCTGAATCTTGCCCTTGATTGCTTCCTTGAGCTCGTCACCTGAAAGGTTTGCAAACTCATTGTCAGCAAGGTACTTGAGCTTAAGCTCGTTGGGTGTACCCTCAAGACCGCTTGTGTATGCAGGAGAAACAACGGGGTCAGCAAGCTCCCAGATCTTACCCACGGGATCCTTGAATGCACCGTCGCCGTAAACCATAACTTCGATATTCTTGCCTGTTGCTTCGAAGAGCTTCTTCTGGATAGCGTCAACAACGGGCTGACAGTCACGCGGGAAGAGCTTAACCTTATCTTCAGTTGCCTTGTTTGAGCCAAGGAGGCCGTAGTCTGCATTGAAGCCGCTGCCGTTTACGGGAGCATTGAGAATTTCATCAAGACCGTAAACAATCTCTGCACCTGCTGCCTTAAGGATTCTCTTTGTACGTGCTCTTGTGTGAATATCACAGCAAAGAACGTTCTTTGTATAATCAAGGATTGCCTTTGCATTGTTTGCGAAGATGATTTCGCATTCTGCACCGCACTCACGGACAAGGTTTTCGTAATATTCAACGTAGTCAACACCTGTGAAAGTGTGCTTCTCATAACCGAAAAGTTCACGGTACTTAGCTGTTGAAAGAACATCCTTGAACGGGTCAACGCCCTTATCATCGATAGCATCCATTGAAATGAGGTGGTTACCAACCTCGTCTGACGGATAAGAAAGCATAATAACAACTTTCTTTGCACCCTTTGCAATACCGCGAAGGCAGATTGCAAAACGGTTACGGCTGAGAATCGGGAAAATTACGCCGACTGTTTCGCCGCCGAACTTAGCCTTTACATCAGCTGCTATATCATCAACAGTTGCATAGTTACCCTGTGCTCTTGCAACAATAGCTTCTGTCATTGCTACTATGTCGCGGTCATTAAACTTAAAACCTGCATCCTCTGAAGCTTCGAGAACAGAATTTGTTACGATTTCAACGATGTCGTCGCCTTCCTTGATAATCGGGGCTCTGACACCACGGGAAACTGTACCTATCATACGACTCATTATGAACAACTCCTTTGTGTATACACGAGCATACGCACTTTTTTTACGACTATAGATTATAGCACCATATAGTATAGTTTTCAAGATTTTTTTCAAAAAAATTCATATTTTTTTGATTTAATTCAGAAAAAAAGAGAACTGCCTTCTGACAGTCCTCTTTGAAAATAAACTTATTTTTTCTTTGCTTTCTTAGCCTGCTTTTCTGCAAGACGGCGAGCCTTATCTGCCTGCTTCTCTGCAGCTTCCTTCTTCTGAGCTTCAAGTGCAGCTGCATCTTCAGCTTCAATTCTTGCCTTTGCTTCATCATAAAGAGATGCAAGCTCTTCGTAATGAGTATAGTTTTCTTTCTGATTCAACATCTTTTCAGCATCAAGATACGGCTTTGCAGCTCTTGCAAAAGCAGCGTGAACTTCCACTTCAGCCTTTGCCTTCTTCTGCCATTCAGCCTTCTTTGCCTTTTCTGCCTTGATAAGAGCTTTAAGCTCTGTAGCTTTTGCTGAATTCTTTGCTTTTTTAGCCTCATCGAGCTTCTGATAAAGCTCACGGATCTTTATGTCGCAAGCATCTTCAGCATCGTAATAGCTTTCAAGAATTGCATAATCGGGCTGAACAAAGTCAGAAAGTGACTTGTAATTTGCATCGATAGCTGTACGTGAAAGGAGCTTATGTCTTGCAACCTCAATTGCGAAGCTGCGGAGTTCTTTTTCGTGTTCATTACCCTTAGGCATTTTCTTTGCATTTTCAAGCTCAGCCTTAAGAGCTTCCTTATCAGCATTGAAAAGACCTGCAAGACCTGCCTTATAAACCGGCTCGTTGATCTGAAGCTTAATCTTGTATTCTTCGCTTGAGAACTTATCGAGTTCTTCACGAACCAACTTCGCAATTGTGATTTCTTCGTTACGTTTGAGAGCTTCCTTATAAGCCTTCTTATCTGCACGCTTGTCGCTCTTTGAAACCTGAACAGGTTCTGCATTGGCAAGAGCTTCTGCTTCACGTACATAATCGATAGCTTCAACGAGTGTACGGTCGTTTGTTACGCCGTTACCGTAGTCTTCGAACATTGCACGGATTTTAAGGATACGGATAATCGACTTATGCTGAGTTTCCTTAAGGTCATAGAAGAAGAACGGCACGAGGTTGAGGAACGCACCGACCGCAGCCATGATGATAAGTGTTCCGATAACATCTTCAAGAAGACCCGGCTTACCTGTGTTGATATCAAGAATATCAAACGGAGAATCCTTATATCCGTTACCTTCATAAATGCCGTAGCTTTCATAAACAAACGGAAGAACCGATGACGTTACAAGTGTTACGATATTACCGATTGTCTGAACCGTACCGAACATACCGTCAACACGTTCTCCTGTTTTGTACTGATGGAAATCACGGATATCCGCCTGGATTGCAGGAGTTGTAATCTGTTCAAAAGCACCGAATAGCCAGTTGAAATAAACACAGAAAGCAAGCCACCAGATGCTTGACTTGTTAAGACCCATTGCGAGGATGCAGATGATGTTCATTGTATTGATTCCGACAAGAACTTTTTTCTTGCCGAATGCACGGATGCAGAACGGAGCAATAATCATACCCCACATCGAAGCATTACCGACAACAGTATTGATAATACCCATAACTACACCGTCACAAGCGTGACCGTAGTTATATGTCCATGACATAATGTTTCCGTATGAACCCTCAAGGAAACCGAGCCAACCTGCAAGAGCAATAATCCAGAAATACTTGTTTCTTGCAACTGAACGGAAAGAATCCATAAAGTTAACCTGGACAACCCTTGTCTTTGCCTGAACGATTTTTTCCTTTGTGTTTGCAAATACAATCGCTGTAAGAGCAACACCTATAATTGCAAATATAGGATAGCAGACCTGATAAACTTTGATATCGTACATATCATTGTTTGTAAGGAACTTGGAAACTGCCGGAAGGACTGCATTTGCAATTGACGGAGCAAGTGAATAAACAACACTCTTGATTGCAAGAACGTCGGTTCTTTCCTGTGTATTCGGAGAAAGAACGTGAATAAGGTTTGTATAAGCATCGTTGAAGAAATTGAAGAAGAACTGCAACAGCAAGTTGAATATAAGAACAACTATAATCTTTGCAATATATCCGCCTTCAAGTCCGAACATACTGTTCGGGAAAAATGAGTACAAAAGCTTATACGGAAAATAAACATATCCGAGAACCGTAAGAACCGTGGGTATACCCATAGACAACAAGTACGGTCGGTATTTACCCGCTTTGTTTCTCGTGTTGTCAATCATATTTGCTCTGATAGCTGTCAAAGGAATGTTTGCTAACGTTGCAATAAGATAAAGGATGTACATATGGGTCGGAGAAACACCGATTGCACCACCGACAATCATATTGTTGATGTTAACAACAAGTGCATTACCCATGTAAATGATGAAATACGCACCGATACCGCCGCCGGCATAGGCTGCAATTTCTTTGAAGGTCATATCACGACCGGGCATAGGAATGTTCCAGTAAGTTCTGAAATCACCTAAAAATGCTTTTGCTTTCTGAACCAAGTGAGTTCCTCCTCCTGATTTTAAATTTAAATAATGCTTAGAGACCGAATCTGTATTCA
>JAZRNR010000052.1:0-13819 GCA_045648305.1 Acutalibacteraceae bacterium | reverse complement strand
AATATAGCGATATGCATATATATATGCATATCGCTATATTTATTATACATCAGTCTACGTCCCTTGTGTCCCTATTGATAAATTTCGTTTAAGTATTCCAAAATAATACTTTCTCCAAACTAAAATTGAATTTAATTATTTGTTGAAGCGCTTCATTTAAAGTGCTCTATGTTATATATTATAGACCCTTTTTTCGTTGCTCTGTGCCACTTTTAAATAAAATCAAGCTTTTTGGCGATATAAAAAAGGAATCTGTTCCGCAGGCGGTAAAAAGTTCGTCGGCTTATCCCTGTAAGTCCACTGTAATTAAAATTGAATCGCCTTCCAATCTGACACGATTCCATTATCTTGATCTTTACCTTATCTGCAAGCTCGTTGTTGTAATCTAAAAGAGGAAGGGATTCAAGAGCTTTATCGATCGCTTTGTTGCATCTGTAATCGAAAGAATTATGTAAATTCATCAATCGCATAGCCTGATTTTCGACAGCAGAGGATTTACCGCCCTTGCCTGAGGGCATAAATGCACGCTCGGTCTCTTTGCCGTCGTCATCCTTCACGGTTTCAAACTTACCGCTGCCGAGCGAAAGGATCTCCTCTTCATCGCGACGAAGCTCAATCTTGCGCCGTTCATACCCCTGAACTATGGATATCACCATCCTTCGCACGTCGGGTGGCATTTTATATTTATTCTGCAAGCTCGTTATTCCTCCTTACGTTCTCCGAGATAACAATAAAAGCATCCTCCTGCCTTTATCCCTAAAACCCTACATTCTCCATATTGTAGAAATTTGCAATCCTCACAATAAACAATATCTTCCTCATCAATTCTTTGGTTCCAAGCTGTTACAATATCGGGTGATAATTTTACATAACCATCCAAAGCTTTTTGCGTTATCCATTCTTTTTCAAAGGTAAGTCCGCAAACACACTTTATTTTTCCGTAATGCTGTTCAACTAATTTATCTAAAGCCCCAACACTTGTTATTTTTATATCTTCAACTTTATTACCACAAAGCGGACAGGGTTTTAATTCATTCGGCATTGTCCGCACCTTCTTTCTTCAAAGTTGTATCTAAACAAGTCTTGCAGATATATTTTTCTTGAGTAGCTGAATAATACAAATTTACAAGTTTTTTACCGCAACAAGGGCAAATCATTCTATGCAAAACTGTTGGTTTTGACCCGATTTTAGATAATGTTCTTTTAATATCTGCGACAACCATATCCGTGTAAGGTGTAGAAAAATCAAACACTTTCTTCACCCACCATTTCTTTTACAAGGGTGTTTAGACTATCCTCATAATCTTCGTTAAACTCACAAAGTTCTATGCCAAAAAGGTTTTCAAGTTCGTCCAACAGTTCAGGACTTTCAACCTCTACAAATTCACCGTCAATGCTGACATAATGACCTTTTATAGTGAGAAATTTATTTATAGTTGCTTCAAAAACCTTTTTACCTGCTTCGGCTTTAGCTTTTTTTACGATTTTGTTGACTTGTTCCAAATCATAAAGAATTGTATTGTCAAGCTTTGCTTTTTCTTCTTGCAACCTCTCAATCTCTGCCTGTTGGTGGTCTATCAATCCTTTTTGAATTACAATTTTTGCTTCAAGCGATTTTATCTGTGACCGTTCATTGTTGAGGATTTTAAGGATTTCTCGTCTTACTTCTATGTAGCACGGGTCATTCTTTTCATCTGTGTAGTGATACGGACAAGCATCACACTGTGGACTTTGTCCCCCGTTTGCCTCACAACACTCAAAAGCTTTTATATTTTTTGAATCTGTCATCTTTATCACACCTCACAATTTCATTTTCATCTGTTCAGCTTCTATCGGTTCAACCCTGACGGACTTGACATCACCGAACTTTTCGCAATATGCAGAAAAATCTTCTTTGACACCGACAAGCTCGGTGTTCAGGTCAGGTTCAACAATGATCGTTATTTTATATCTCATCATCTTCTCCTTTCAGGTTCAGGTACAGAACTATCGCCTTCGCTGCGTCTTCCCAACCTTTGTCTCCCGTGTAACAGCAGTATCCGTTCTTTGCCAAGGCTTGCATCCATTTTTTCTGATCATCTCTTAGGGTTTCACCGACACGCTTCATTTCAATATACAAACCGTGGTATTTACCTCTCGGCACCGGTAAGCATATATCAGGTACACCCTTTTTCAGTCCCTGCCTTACAAGCTCGGCACCGTTTGACTTTGAGCGTTTGCCTTCGTTCGGAATATGATACATCCATTCCAAGTCGGGATATTTACCCAGGCTTAATTCAGCCCAGGTGAAAAGTGCTTTCTGCTCCTGAGCCTCTATCGGCGGTGTATTGTTTTTGTATATCAATAAGTTCACATCCTGTCTCTATCGCGCAATATGTATTTACTGTCCCTTCGGAACATCCGTATGGTTATATGAGGCATTTCAATTTTGTCAGCTTCACCGTTTTCATCGATACCGTATAAATCCCAGTAAGGATCCGCATCAACAAACTCATAACCGGGATAAAGCTTTTCAAACTCTTCGGCATTGAAGCAATCGGCGCGAAGCTCCTGCAACTTCTTTCCGCTGATTCTTCCGTCGCGGTTTTCAGCTTCAGGTCGACGAAGATTCTTACTGCAGTTATAGGAACGGTACGCAAGCGAAGGATCTTTGCAGGTGTAAAAAGCAACGCCTGCAAGACCTGTTCGTGTGAATTGCAGGTGTTTCGCATGAGAGAAACTCGTTGTCGGTTTCGTCTTGTATGCTTCGAACTGCTTGTCCCATTCCTGACGGAGAGCCTTTGCTCCAAGCTCGCCTGAACAGATAACATGATGATGCGGACGGTGTCTGTTATCACCTATTTCGGTAGTTGTTATGTACTTGAATTCAATTCCTGCTTTCTGATGCTTACGTTTGATTCTTCTTAACCAGTTTTTAAGAAGCTTGTCCGCTTCTGCAAGGTTAACATCATAGGATGCAGGATAGTTCAGGCCGACATAATAATCATTCATTCCGAAATTCTCCTGGATAAGCCATGTCAGACGACGGGCAGCATTTTTCTGATTGAGTTTTTTCTGTGTATCCGAACTCGGCTTATATTTCGCCTTACGTGAGTTTGGTACCTTCCGCACCGGGAATATATCAATTTCAAGATAGTCTCCCGAACGGTGTCGGCTCTCTCTCATCAACGTCCTCATGGCTTCTCCTTTCTTTTTGAAATGGTCAATAACTTAATACCCCATACTTCCTCTTAACGGACATCCCGTCCGTTTGAAGTTTTTCTTATACTTTGAGGGACAAGTGCTGAACCTGTCCCTCTTTTTTCTGTTTTTGATATTGGAAATCGTTTGCTGTTTTGAGTTAAATTTTCTGATTCGCTTCAAGCTGTTCGGAAAATCCGACAGTTCTTTTTACCTTGATTTGTCCTTTCGGACCTGTGCTGATTTTAACAGTACCTCCACCTGACACCTTCATAGTCAGGTCGAATATCTCTCCCTTTGCAACAAGCTCGGCACCTTTATTCAAGATATTATGTACGTCCTGATTTTCAATCGGTGTCATATTGTTTTCTTCGGCACCCTCACCGCAAAGCATATTAATGTTGTCCTGAGCCTCAGCAATCTGTGCTTGTTCAGCTCTTCGCCTTTTGCCTGCAGGACAGCTGCACACAGAAAGTGCCAGTTCCTTTTCTTCCTGTTCTGACAGTTCCTTGTCTGCAGAAACTCTGAACATCACGAGCTGACCGCAGCTCGGACACGGTAATTCTCTTGTCATCCGTACACCTCCGTCATCATCTTTGCTCTCGTGAGCTGTTGTGATTCTTCTGAAAAATCCTGTTCATTAAGCATACTCTGCATCTGTCTGTATGCTTCGATGTTCAACTCTTCAGGTGTTTTACCTCTTGCACCGCCAAGATGAACAATTCTCTGACGGCACATTGCAAACAGTGCCGCTTCAAGTCTGTCATTGGTTCCCATAATCTTCCTCCTGTGTAATTTTATTTTCTTCTATCCACTCGGAATAGTCTTTTCTCTGCCTGAGTTTTTTACATACTGCATTACAAAGTGTGTCGCAGTAAATATTAAACGCCTGAATTTCGGGACAGGCATTTAACGCGGTTTCAACGGTAACTTCACTTTCAAAAGTTTCTGTTGCTTCGTTATACCTCGACTGTATAACATAGTTACCGTCACGCTGAATCAGCCTCGCATATTTCCAATCCGTTTCGGAAGGAAATAAAACTTTCTCTTTCATTCTGACCTCCCGTCATCAAAGAGAACCTGCGCCATTGACGCCATTCATCTTTATATCTGTTCATCATAAGACAGTCGAATTCGTGTCTTTCATCGTCTGAAAGAGGTGCAAAGTAAGGAATGTTTCTTTGCCTTATAAAATTGTCGTACTCTTCACGCACCTTCGGATTGTGAATATTGGTGAAATATCCCCATTCATCGGGAGATTTGAACATAAACCTGATATCCGGGTCTTTTCTTTTTTGATATAGCTTTTCCTGCTCAATTACGTTCATCTTTCGCACCTCTTCACTTTTTCACTATTCCCTCTTACTTATTGCTTCAAGATTCCGCCCCATTCGCAAACACCGGTCTTGTCAGGGTACAACACCCTAAGAAACAAGAGAGATGTTCACTTCCTTTCATTGTCAAAGTATTATTTCAGTCAAAATATTAAATTGTTGATACATAAAAATGAAAATGTTAATAAGCAGTAGGATTTCATTCACCTGACCGGTGTTTGAAAACAGGGCGGAATGTGCTTCCTTAAAGAAGCTCTCTGAGAGCTTTATTGTTGCGTGCAAACTGAAGGTTATCCTTTTCAAGAACCTCGTTTTCCTGCCTAAGCCTGTGATTTTCATAAACGATCTCGCTGATTTTGCACACCACTGCAAACAACGCTATACCAAAGAAAAAACCGAAAATTCCGACATAAAGAAAGATTTCCATAGTTATTGCTCCTTTATGTGAGTTTTAAGAAGCACCTGAACAGCGTTTTCAAACTTTAAAGCAAGTTCAGGGTCAGATTCCCTTACCTTCGCAAGAGCTTTCATCAGGTTAACAATGTCACCCTGCAGCTGTTCAAACAAGCGTTTGAATTCCGTTGCGTCGGGATTCTGCAGGCGAAGCTGTTTTTCAAGATTCTCTGCTTTTTCAAGAGCCTTCTTCGCTTCAAGCTCGGCTGCTTCCTTTTCTGCCTGAGCTTTACGAAGCATCTCGTTTGCTTCAGCCGTTTTTTCCTCAACTTCCTTCGCTGTCTTTTCGGCAGCTTCTGCTTCAGCCTCTGCCTTGAGCTTATCAATTGTTTCCTGAGGTACAGTCGGATTATCCTTTAACTCTTTGAGCTTTGCCTTTGCTTTTTTCTCAGCATCCTTTACCTTTTCAAGCTGTTGATTGAGGTTTGTTACATTTTCAGTCAGTTCAGCGACCCTCTGAGCACTTTTTGCGGCTTCTTTCTCGTTGAGTTCTGCCCTTGCTTTTTCGTTTTCAACAAGCTCGGTTAATCTTTCAGCTTCTTCTGCCTTCCTGAGAGCTTCATCACGCTCTTTGATAACCTTATCAAGTTCACGTGTAGAGAGATTTTCAACATCGTTTTCCTCGATGAATTCTGCACGTTCCTCTCTCGGTACAGCAAGAAGTGCCAACACCTTTGTATAAGATAAATTGGAAATCGCCTGCAGATTTGTACCGCCGGGAAGAAGCGTTTCCTGCTCCATACCGTATTCCTCGTATATACGCATATAGTCGGTTGCTGTTTTCTGCGAAAATTCAACCTTATTTTTCAGCCATTCTCCCCACTCACCGTGCTGAAGAATTGCTTTTGCTTCTTTGAGCCTTTTGCCAAGCTCGATTATGTAAGAGATTGCCATGCTTCTTGCCTGATCACGAAGCATTATAATTTCACTCGTAACCACTTCAATGTTACGCTGCATCAACTGATTTTCCATTTTTCTTAAGCTCCTTTATCTTTTTGATAACAAAATTCAGCCATTTTTCTTCAAATGCTGTTACTTCATCTGTTCTTGCGCAGTTGCGCTTACCCCTGTTCTGTTCAACCTTCAAACGCTCAAAATTGAACTCCAAGGTGTAAAACGGTGTATCGGGTTCTTCTTCTTTTCGGATGAAGAATATCGTCGTTTCTCCTTTTGCGTGACGCGTAGCATAGGTTGCGACACAATGATTAAGTACTGTTCCTTCATTTATGAGCTCCTGATGACTCTCTGCCGCCCGGATAATAAGACCGTCTGCCTTGAACTTGAAGTTACTGAGATAATCTATTCGTTCTGCAAACTGCAGATTGAGTTTTTCACTCTCCTTGAATTTCTGCTGTGATATCACTGCATCGTGTCGGGCAACAAGGCTGTTCGGAAACATAACACTCTTTTTTGTTATGTCAATATCAAGCTTTTTACAAGCATCAATATAATCCGTGTAATAACCTATACTTATCAATTCCTTGTTAAAGCTCACTCGTTCCCTCTGCTTGTTGATATACACAAGAATTTTCCACACGGGAAGACTACGTTTGATAAGCTCTTCAATTTTATAGCCACCAAAAGAATGCACGATTTTGAGATTGTCAGGCTTCAGGAACTCCCAGTTCTTTACACCGCAATATGAACGATAAAAATTAATATCACCTATCGTCCATTTCTGAGCCTTTGCAACACGGTAAGCATCGATATCAAGACCGAGCATTTCGTGCGGTCTGATTTTCTTCCAATCAATACCCTCAATGTTCGAACTCCACTTTCGGATATTCATTCCACCGCCCGTGTCTGCTATTAAACTATCTATTTGCTCAGAAAATCCCTGCATTACAAGATTTTCAACATTTTTGTGTTTCTGATATAGCTTCAGATAGCTTATAAGATATGGATTTTTAATCTTTGCATAAATCTCAAATTTACTGTTTTCAAAATCCGTACCGTGAAATATGTCTTCATCAAACGGAAAAAGGAAGTCTGATTTTCCGAAGGTATCGAGGCACTGTTTGACAGGCTTCCATTCGTTGTTGAAATACATATTCCACCACGAATAATCGTAACC
Source organism: Acutalibacteraceae bacterium (assembly GCA_045648305.1). Classification (GTDB taxonomy): domain Bacteria; phylum Bacillota; class Clostridia; order Oscillospirales; family Acutalibacteraceae; genus CAG-488. The sequence continues at coordinate 6,778 of JAZRNR010000052.1, read as the reverse complement.
TTTGTATTTCAGACACTTTCTCTTCTCGTAAACATATGCTTCATACATATTGGTTCGCATATGCTTTTCACCGTAACGGTCAATGCTGAATTCCATGAACCATGTAAGGAGTGCAGGACGATTATTTATTTTGTGTACTGTCATAAGGTGACAGCTCGACATTCTGTATGTATCTTTATAAAAATTCTGAATATGCCTTGCCGTTGCTGTAGCTCCGCATTCAGGACACATTGTTGTATCTCCCGAAATAACGTTTGTATTAAGGTCATAATTGAAGAATCCGAACGGAGCGTTACCGTAAGCATTGTGGCAACTGTAGGACGAAACATAATCAAGGTAATATGTTTCACCACAAGCGGTACACTTTACTTTTGCCTTTCGTTCGTTCTTTTCAGTAATCGGATTTTTAACCCATGCTGCTTCGTAAATCAGTAAATCACCGATAAGCTTGCCTTTCTGCTGACAGAATTCAACTGAACCCTCAGGAGGCTGTTTCGGCAGTATTTCCGAATAATCTGTATACTCCATACCGCTACCTCATATAAAGTCGTTGATATCTATAAGCTTCGGTGCGGATGCAGATACAGGGGTTTCACCCTTCGAAGGCAAGCCGTAAAAATCACGAAGGATTTTGTCAGCGACATACGGAGTTATGCAAATCTGTTTACCCTTGTTCTGCTTGTGAAGCTCATCAGCCTTCGCGTGAATCTTCGCTTCCGCTTTTTGAATCGACATTTCCGGGTTTTCGAGGTCCTGAAATACAAGCTCGGCAATCTCTGCGCTCTCACGGCAGATATCCTTCAGCTGTTCTCCGACACCGAACACGGTATCCTCTTCGGATAAACCATTCTGTTGCTCCGTGATACGGTCAATTGCTTTTTGAATCATAAAATTTCACTCCTATTTGACAAATTTAAATTTTTACTGTAAAATAAGAGTACAAATTCAGTTCCGAATTGAATATTGTACTCAGCCGTTCGAAGTTGCCGCTTCGGACGGTTATTTTTTTGCGTTCGCAAAACTGCTTGTCCTTATCCTGCCAATCAGACCCCGGGAGAAAATGACTTTGAAAATTAATAAAGGAGGCCAACCTACTGAGGAAACCATAACTCAGCGATGATGTTCGGTTGTAAGAATGAAAAACTCCCGAAGCCTGATTCACAGGATAAGGCTTATTGCGTTACTTGTGGTTGGTTTTAATCAAGCGGCATCACCGTTCAGAAATTTCAAAAGATTGTCCTTTGTGATAAACCACTTGCCGTCAGTCTGCTTGCCTTTGAGCTCTCCTGCGGTCAAATAGTTTCTGACCGTTCTGTCGGATACCCGGAGCAATATGCACACCTCAGACACATTCAGTACTAACGGTACCTGTTCCCAGTTCACATACGTTTTTGAATATTTCAATGCCATTGCGACACCTCCCTGTTTGTGTTTTTTGATTTGTTGTGGTATAATGCTGAAAAATAAAAGGATGTGATTAAATGTCTACTTATAAATGTCCCTATTGCAACACTCTTCTTTTGGATAGTCAAAATTGTCGTTCAACCAATTTCACTAACAGAGGTACCCCTGAAGTTCCGTTGAGCTCAACTCTGTTTACACTTTGCACTTACTTTTGTCCTCAATGCAAGAAAACCACCATTTTATTTAATGGAGTGTCTGATGAAATAACAGGTTATTCAACAACAATCCTCCCAAAAAGTCTCGCAAAGCAATTTCCCGATTACATCCCGAAACAAATCCGCGAAGATTACGAAGAAGCTTACAGCATTGTTAACTTAAGTCCAAAAGCATCAGCAACCCTTTCACGCAGATGCTTACAGGGAATGATTCACGATTTTTGGAATGTTCACGAAAAAAATCTCAACGCAGAGATAACAGCTCTGAAAGATAAGGTATCAACTTCCGAATGGTCTGTTTTAAATAGCATCAGACAACTCGGTAACATCGGTGCTCATATGGAACACGACATAAACCTGATTGTTGATATCGACCCCCAAGAGGCTGAAAAGCTTTTAGCTGTAATCGAACATTTCATTGAAAAATGGTATGTATCGAGACACGATACTGAACTACTCTTCAACGAAGTAATAGACATTAACGACAATAAGCAAAAACAACGCAGGTCTTAACTTTCTGTCTCTGCCAATAGCTTTCCATCCAATGACCAATACTGTATGCTTTGTCTGCACGGATCATCTATTGTCCCCCTGCCTTTCAAAGCAACTGTACGAATAACCTTAATAACCTTTGCGCTGTCTGTCCCTCTCGGACGGGCAGCTTTTTTCATTGCGACTTGCTCTTGTATCTCAGCTTCTGCCATAGCTTTTTGAAGTGCGTCCATATTTGCCTCCTTAAACGTTAATTGTCGCACCATTGTACACATTTCGTGTTGTTTTCGACACATTTATGTTAAAAAAAGAAGAGATAATGGTTGTCCCAAAAACTCAGCGAGTACATTTCCCTGTGTATTGCTAAAATCTGAATATCCAGCCTTTTTATCCTGATATGTTCTTAAAGATATCCCCAATTTATCCGCACAATCAGCTTCTGTTTTTCGTGCCAAAATTTCATAGGCTCGAATTGCATAATATTCCGGATGCTTTTTTTCACGTGCCATGGTTGACCTCCTTTCTTGTGTGTGTCGATATCGACACGTTTATATTAGCACTGGTTTTTGTCTTTGTCAACACCTTTTTGAATATTTTTTCAAAAAAATGTTGCTTTTTCGACACAAACGTGTTATCATTGCCCTAACAGAGGTGATTAAATGTTAGGTGAAAGAATTAAAACCTTACGAAAAGCTAAGAATTTAACGCAAGCAGATCTTGCTAATGCTTTGAATTCTCAGTTTAATCTTAAAGTCGATCGTGTTATGGTCAGCAAATGGGAAACGGGATTTCAGACACCTGTAATGTATACCGTTACTTGTATCGCTAAAGTTTTAGGCGTTTCAGTTGACTATCTAAGTGGAGATAAGTCATATATCTCTAACAATAGTGGCACAAAAATCCCCGTGCTTGGTTATGTGCGTGCTGGCATTCCTATTGAAGCTATCGAAGAAATTATTGATTACGAAGAAATTAGTCAAGAATTAGCATCAAACGGTGAATATTTCGGTTTAAAAATCAAAGGCGATAGTATGGAACCCAAATTCAGCGACGGTGATGTCGTCATTGTTAAAAAACAAGAAACTGTCGATAATGGACAAATAGCTGTTATTCTTGTGAATGGTAATGAAGGAATGGTTAAAAAATTTTATCGTTCTGAAAAAGGAATTACGCTTGTTTCAACCAACCCTAAATACGATCCTTTCGACTTCTCCCCCTCCGAGGTTAATTCCCTTCCTATTCAGATTGTCGGTCGTGTAGTAGAGCTCAGAGCAAAATTTTAAATATAAGGGATGGTGCTACTTATGTATTGTCGTAATTGTGGCAAACAGATTTATGATCATTCTGAATTTTGCCCTGAATGTGAATCATCATCTTCACGTCTCTATAACAAACCACACTCTACATTCGAAAAAACCGTTGTTATACTTAGCTTTATTTTCTTTTTATCAGTATCCATTTTTTCCTTTCTATTGAGCGTGCTTTTTATTTTAATTTCCATTCTCGATACATTCAAATGGCTTATTGCTGTTGCTTTTTTATCTGCATTGTTTGTTTTTTCGATTGTTATGCTCGTAAGAAGCTTTCGCAATCTGAAGAGAATCTTCAAAAAACAAACTGTTGTCAAAGACGCACCGAAAATTGAATATAACCCTACATCCAATTTTCAACCAAATGTAAATAGTGAGAAAGAATACACTACACATACTTCTTCTTACGTCAATCTTGCTCGTAATGATAATTACGCAACCGCTGCTATGCTAAGATGGAGTGAATATGGAAAGCCATTAGGCGACGTTAAGGAAGATTATCCCCACTATTTAGAATCAACATACAAGATACATAACCCTATTAAATATCATCAAAAATTGATTGATATGGGGTATTTAGTACCTGCTGACCCCTCCCTATTTCTCTCCACACTCAAAGTGGCTGAGTTGAAGCAAATATTATCTGAACACGGACTGAAAACATCCGGAAAAAAAGCTGAACTTTTGAAATTGATTGTCGATAATATAGATTGTAGCACTTTAAACTTAAAAAAGTTTTACATACCTTCTCCCACTGGGAAAGCACATCTCAAAGAGTACGAATATGTTTTCAGGCTATATCATTACAATATCTCTGTTGGCGAATTTGAAAATTTCCAAACAAATTATAACCCTCATACTGATGCAAATAGTATTATATTCGATATACTTTGCTCTCGATATTCAAAATATTACGAGAACAATGCCTTCGGGCTTGCAAGTAATGAAATGCTACACATTTCTGCTTTTTTTGAAGATTGTAATGCACATGAAAAATCTTTATTCTTTTTAATTGTACATTTTTATCTCAGTTTTTACGATGCCGTCCGAGAGCCCGAACTATTCCTTGATTTTCTCGATTTAAGTGTAATAAAAATTTATAATAAGAAGGAATATTTTTCACCCGACCTTGTTTATAAATGCTGTGAAAACTTCAAATTACCTATCGAACCAATTACTCCCAACGATTTCATTAGGCTGTTGAATGATATATTTGCTGATAAACCGATTGATTTTTACGATTACTTAATTATCAATAAATAAAAAAATCCGCCCGGTGCTACCAACACCGAACGGATCATAAGAGCAACCCACCACTCTTCAAAAGCAGATTGCACTACTATAATAGCACTCTGCTTGGAATTTTGCAACCATTTTTCAGAAAGCAGGGTGATTTTTCATGCCTAAAAAGTCAAATCAGAAGCGGTCCGACGGCCGTATTGCCGTTCAGGTCTACCTCGGCAGAGTCGACGGTATCCGTAAATACAAAACCGTCTACGGCAAAACACAGAAAGAAGCTGACAATAAAGCCGCCGAGTTGCGTAACCAAATCAAAAAAGGGTTCGACCTTTTCCAGACAAATACCTTCGGTGCCTGGATGGATTCCTGGTTAGACAGTAAAAGAGTTCGCTTGTCCGAAGCTCAATTTAAAGATACACAAGCTCGTTGCAAATATTTTGACGAACTCAGAACCATAAAGCTCTCCGATATGCGCCCTGTTCACTTTCAGGAAATCATCGATGATATCGCACAGAAAAATCCGCACACCGGTAAACCTTCGTCATACCGTTTACTCGCAGAGATGAAAAGCATTGCCGTACAAATTGTAAATCACGCCGTTGAAAACCGTATTACCGATTACAATCCTGCACAATATATCAAAATACATTGTGTGGCTGTCCCTAACGAGCGCAGAGCTTTGACCAAGGAAGAACAACTCCGTGTTATCACCACTCCACACAGAGCACAGACCGCCGCTATGATAATGATGTATGCAGGCCTTCGCAGAGGTGAACTGACTGTTCTGACCTGGAATGATGTTGACCTGGTCAAAAAGACGATCAGCATCACAAAGAGCTATGATTTTAAGAACAGTAAAACAAAGACCCCAAAAACAAAAAGCGGAAACCGAATTGTCTTTATGCCTGATGCTTTATGTGAATACCTTAAAAGCATTCCGAAAAACAATATTCTGGTCTTTCCTTCTGCTAACGGTAAAAGGATGACCGCGACAGCTTGGAAAAGACTGTGGGAATCATATATGCTCGAAATGGATGTTCAATACGGAACACAGATCAAAAGGCAATCTAAATATGCACCTATCAAAAGAACACTAACTATTCAACCGTTCTCTCCCCACTGTCTGCGACACACTTATTGTACGCTTCTTTATGAATCAGGTGTTGATGTCCTTGTTGCTAAGGAGCAGATGGGACATTCAGATGTTCAGACTACATTGTCAATCTATACTCATTTAAGCAACGAGCACCAAAGAAAAGATATCGAAAAGTATAATCAGATGCTGAGTAATATCAATCAGGAAATCGTAAGCAAACAAGCCTAAGCTTTAAACTCTTATATTCATGTACAATCATACCCCCTATCGATTGACCGTAACGGTCTTCGGCAGGGGGTATTTTTTCTGTTTGTTTGACTTGCATCCTGACTTGCATTTCATTTGCAAAACGGCAGAAATTGACGGAAATTTCGGAAGATTTAAAAATTGAAAACAAAAAGAAAAAGCCCCCGAAACCCTTATTTATCAAGGATTTCAAGGACTTTTCGTCTGGTGAGGATGAGTGGGCTCGAACCACCGACCCCTTGCATGTCAAGCAAGTACTCTGACCAACTGAGCTACACCCTCAAATACTTTGATTTTTCAAGTAAAAAACCACCCGATTGGGTGGTCTGGAGCGGATGACGAGGCTCGAACTCGCTACCTCCACCTTGGCAAGGTGGCGCTCTACCAGATGAGCTACATCCGCATATTTTTGGTGCCTCCGGTCGGAATCGAACCAACGACACGTGGATTTTCAGTCCACTGCTCTACCAACTGAGCTACAGAGGCAAATCGAGAACTCTGTTGAATTCTCTTAAATGGCGACCCGGAACGGGCTCGAACCGTCGACCTCTAGCGTGACAGGCTAGCGTTCTAACCAACTGAACTACCGGGCCATTTATGGTGGGAACAACAGGGCTCGAACCTGTGACCCTCTGCTTGTAAGGCAGATGCTCTCCCAGCTGAGCTATGCTCCCACATCGTGTCGCCGTTCTCGCGACGACTCGTATACTATACATCAAAAAAAATCATTTGTCAACACTTTTTTGAAATTTTTTTTATTTTTTTTATTTCTTGGT
>JAZRNR010000051.1:0-22774 GCA_045648305.1 Acutalibacteraceae bacterium | reverse complement strand
GTTGCATCACGAACAAGATTTGATAAGGTTCACGCACTTGACAGCGAAAGATATCATCTTGTTCTTCTTTGTAAGAATGCAACGGGTTATCAGAATCTTATTGCAATGGTTTCAAAGGCTTGGACAGAAGGCTTTTACACTAAGCCTAGAATAGACAAAGAGCTTCTTGAAAAGCACAGCGAGGGTCTTATAGCTCTTTCAGCTTGTCTTGCAGGTGAAATACCGAGGGCATTAACTGCCGGAAATTATGAAAAAGCAAAAGAAACTGCACTTTGGTATAACTCGGTTTTCGGTGAAGGTAATTTCTATCTTGAAATGCAGAATCACGGAATCAGCGAGCAGAAGCAGATTGAGCCGCTTCTTATCAAACTTTCAAATGAGACGGGTATTCCGCTTGTTGCAACCAATGATACACATTACGTTAACCGAGAGGACAGTAAAACTCAGCAGGTGCTTATATGTGTTGCAACCAATACCACTATTGGTCAGGAGAATTCACTTGAATTTCAGACCGATGAGTTTTATTTAAAGTCTGAAGAAGAAATGACAGAGCTGTTTTCTCACGTTCCGCAGGCAATAGAAAATACACAGAAAATTGCAGATATGTGTAATTTTGACTTTGAATTCGGCAACACTAAACTACCGCACTTTGAAGTACCTGACGGGAAAGACCATTTTGAATGGTTCAAGGAACAGTGCTATGAGGGTATGATCCGCAATTACGGAGAAAATCCCCCTCAGGAGTATTACGAAAGACTTGATTATGAGCTTGATGTAATCAATAAAATGGGATATGTTGATTATTTCCTCATAGTTCACGATTTTATCAGATATGCAAAAAATAAAGGCATTCCCGTTGGTCCCGGCAGAGGCTCGGGCGCAGGAAGTCTTGCGGCTTACTGTATCGGCATTACGGGAATTGACCCGATGAAATACAGTCTGCTTTTCGAACGTTTTCTTAACCCGGAACGAGTCAGTATGCCTGACTTCGACGTTGACTTCTGTTATGAAAGACGAGAAGAAGTAATTGATTACGTTATCAACAAATACGGTGCAGACCACGTTGCACAGATTGTTACGTTCGGAACACTTGCGGCAAGGGCAGCAATCCGTGACGTCGGACGTGCAATGGGAATACCGTATAATGTTGTTGACAATGTTTCAAAACAGGTACCCAGAGAGCTTAACATAACCATTCAGAAGGCTCTTAAAAAATCACCTGAATTCAAAGAACTTTACGAATCTGACGATCAGATAAAGGAACTCATTGATACTTCAATGAAGGTTGAAGGTATGCCGCGCCATTCCTCAACACACGCGGCAGGTGTTGTTATTACACGCGATCCTGTTGCAAGCTATGTTCCTTTGGCACTTAACGATAATTCGCCCGTAACTCAGTACACGATGACAACACTTGAAGAACTCGGACTTCTAAAAATGGACTTCCTCGGTCTTCGTACTTTAACTGTTATCAGTGATGCTGAGAAGATGATACGTCTTAAGAATAAAGACTTTGACATTTATAAAGTAAGCACTTCAGATGAAGAAACTTTTAAAATGATGTCGAAGGGTCAGACGGAAGGTGTGTTTCAGTTTGAATCTGCAGGTATGAAGTCTGTTCTTGTCGGTCTCAAACCGGTAAATATTGAAGATCTCATTGCCGTTATCTCGCTTTACAGACCCGGTCCGATGGATTCAATTGACACATATATCAACAACCGTCATCATCCCGAGGATACGGTTTATAAAACAGAAAAGCTCCGAGATATCCTTGAAGTTACAAACGGTTGTATGGTTTATCAGGAGCAGGTAATGCAGATTTTCCGTTCTCTTGCAGGATATTCGTACGGCCGTGCTGATATCGTGCGACGTGCAATGTCAAAGAAAAAACACGATGTAATGGAAAAAGAGAGGCAGAATTTCATTTACGGTATGGTTCGTGAAGACGGTACCGTAGAGTGTGAAGGCTGTGTTAAGAGGGGAATACCTGCTGAAGTCGCAAATGATATATTTGATGATATGTCATCGTTTGCATCATATGCATTCAATAAATCCCATGCGGCAGCCTATGCCTATGTTTCGTATCAGACGGCGTATCTCAAATGCCACTATCCGTGCGAGTTTATGGCGGCACTTCTTTCAAGTGTACTTGATAACTCTGCGAAGGTTTCCGAGTATACCAACGAATGCAATAATCTTGGTATAAAGGTGCTTCCGCCGCACGTTAACGAAAGTCTTGAAGGTTTCACTGTCAGCGACGGTAACATACGTTTCGGTCTTCTTGCAATAAAAAATCTCGGCAGAAACTTTATTAAAAATATAATTGCCGAAAGAAGACTCGGTAAATTCACATCGTTCTATGATTTCTGTTCAAGAATGCACGGTGCAGATTTTAATAAACGAGCTGTTGAAAGTCTTATCCGTTGCGGTGCTCTTGACGGGCTTGGTGCAAACCGCCGTCAGATGCTTATGGGAATGAATGAAATCATCGATGAGCTTGATAATAAGAAAAAGCGTAATGTTGAAGGTCAGCTTGGTCTTTTTGACATGGGCGGTGACCTTTCCAACCACGGTGAGCCGGAGCTCAGGTATTACGACGAGTTTCCGTTATATGAGCTTCTCAGCATGGAAAAAGAAACAACGGGACTTTATCTCTCAGGACATCCTATGTCTGAATATACTGATATAGCGGCAAAACTTCACTGTGCAAAGGTTTCTGACCTGAATATGTCAGACAGCGATAACGCAACATATAAAGACGGTGAAAGGGTCAAGGCTATGGGTATTATTACCCACGTCAAGAAGAAGGTTACTAAGAGTGATACAACAATGGCGTTCGTTGACCTGGAGGATATAACTGGTTCAATTGAAGTGATTGTTTTCCCGAAAACTCTTGTACAGAATTCTCCCCTTATTGCCGAGGGTAATGTTGTCGTTATAAAGGGTCGTCTTGACGTGCGTGACGATGAACCGCCGAAGCTTATCTGTGAATTTATATCTACTCCCGAAAATGCACAGAAGGAACAGGCACAGCCTGTAAAAAACGCTGAAGCAACTCAGGAGCAGACAGTTAAAAAGAAAAGAATCGGCTTGTTCCTGAGATTCCCGTCGGAAGGCTGCCCCGAACAGCTTCAGGCTGAAAAGCTCCTGGCAATCTTTGAGGGCAGAACACCTCTTTATTATTACTTTGCGGATAAGAAGGAATACAGAAATATGCCTTTCGAACGTTTTGTTGACGTAAATGAACCTCTTCTTGATGAGCTTAAAAAGGTTCTCGGCGATGAAAACGTTGTGTTAAGGTAAAAAATACTATTTTAATTGACATTTTTTTCATTCTGGTGTATTATACGGAATGTTATGTTATTAATTTAACTATTAGGAGGAAGTTTGAAATGAAGACTATCGGCGTATTGACAAGTGGCGGTGACGCACCGGGTATGAACGCTGCGGTTCGTGCAGTAGTTCGTACAGCTTGTGAAAATAATATTAAGGTTTATGCAATCAACCGCGGTTTCCAGGGCCTTATGGAGGGTGACCTCAAGCCTATGGAAATTCGTTCAGTATGTGACATTATCCATAAGGGCGGTACATTCCTTCGTTCAGCAAGAAGCAAGGAGTTCGCAACTGAAGAGGGTATGAACAAGGCTATCGAAATGTGTAATGCATACGGTATCGAGGGTATAGTTGTTATCGGCGGTGATGGCTCATTCAGAGGTGCACGTGACCTTTCTGAGAGAGGCATTCCCTGCGTAGGTGTTCCGGGTACAATCGATAACGATATCGCTTGCTGCGACTATACAATCGGTTACGATACATGTATGAACACAATTATGGAAATGGTTGACCGTATTCGTGATACATCAGCGTCTCACGACCGTTGCTCAGTTATCGAAGTAATGGGCAGACGTGCAGGTTATCTTGCACTTAATGCAGGTATTGCAGTCGGTGCAACAGCTATCCTCATCCCTGAGGTTGAGTTTGACCTCAAGCGTGACGTTTTCGACAGAATCCGCCGTACACAGAAGACAGGCAAGACTCACTTCCTTGTTATCGTGGCCGAGGGTATTCCTGCTGACGGAATTATTTCTGTTGACGAGCTTGCAAAGGCTATTGAGGCTGAAACAGGTGTTGAATCAAGAGCTATGGTACTTGCACACGTTCAGCGTGGCGGTTCACCGACAGTTCGTGACCGTGTAAATGCAAGCCGTATGGGTTATCACGCAGTTAAGCTCCTTATGGATGGCATCGGCAACAGAGTTGTTGCTATGCAGAAGGAGCAGGTAGTTGATCTTGATATCTTTGAGGCTCTTAATATGAAGAAGCACATCGATATGGATCTTTATGAGATGGCTAAGGTTATTTCAATCTAAAAGGACATAAATTATGCTTAAAGACGAATTTTTAGAACTTCGCCGCCGTATAATTGCAAAAGATTTTTCAAAAATGAACGACAAGCAGCAAGAGGCTATTTATACAGTAAGAGGCCCCTTGCTGCTTCTTGCAGGTGCAGGCAGCGGAAAAACTACGGTTCTCGTTAACCGAATTGCAAATATGATAAAGTACGGCAATGCCTACAATTCTGATAAGTGCGATTTCGAACCGACTCAGACTGACGTTGCCATAATGAAAGAATATCTTAATGACCCTACGGTTGATCTTTTTGATGTATATGACCTTCTGACTGTCGATGCACCTCAGCCGTGGGAAATTCTTGCTATTACGTTTACTAATAAAGCAGCAAACGAGCTTAAGGAACGTCTTGCAAGGCTCCTTGGTGATGCGGCAAACGATATCTGGGCAAGCACGTTCCACTCTGCTTGTTCACGTATCTTACGCCGTTACGGTGATTTGCTTGGGTATACAAATCATTTCACGATTTATGATACTGACGATTCAAAGCGTGTTATGAAAGAGGTTCAGCGTCTTCTTGAAATCAATGATAAAATGCTTTCACATAAAATGATTCTCAAAGAAATCAGCAAGGCTAAGGACAGGCTCATAACACCGCAGGAGTTTATTGAACAGGCAGGTTCAGACGTCAGACTCAAGACGATAGGTAAGGCTTACGAATGTTATCAGAAACTTCTTAAAACTGCGGATGCCCTTGACTTTGATGATATAATTTTTAAGACGGTTGAACTCCTTGAAAACAACGAGGAAGTAAGAACTTATTATCAGAATAAGTTCAAATACATCCTTGTTGACGAGTATCAGGATACCAACCATGCACAGTATGTGCTTACAAGCCTTCTTGCCGACAAATATAGAAATATCTGTGTAGTCGGTGATGATGACCAGAGTATTTATAAATTCAGAGGTGCTACTATTGAGAATATCCTGAGCTTTGAAGAGCGATATCCCGAAGCTAAGGTTATCAGACTTGAACAGAACTACCGTTCAACCCAGACTATCCTTGATGCTGCAAATGCGGTTATTGCAAACAATCAGCAGAGAAAGGGCAAAAACCTCTGGACCGATAACGGAATGGGCGACAAAATTGTTGTTAACACTTCTTATGACGAAAGAGAAGAAGCGCGTTTTGTTGCAGATACGGTTATGAAAAACGTTGCAGGTGGCAGAAAAATGGGTGACCATGCTGTTCTTTACCGAATGAATGCACAGTCAAGCCTTATTGAAAATGCATTTGTCCGTGCCGGTGTGCCTTACCGTATTATCGGCGGTCTTCGATTCTACGAGCGAAAAGAAATCAAGGATGCACTTGCATATCTTACCGTTGTCAACAATCCGGCTGATAATGTGCGTCTTCGCCGTATAATCAACGAACCTAAAAGGGGAATTGGCGATACTACTCTTAACAATGCATCTGAAATTGCGGCAGGTCTCGGTGTAAGTATGTATGAAGTTATCTCAAACGCTTCAAGTTATCCTGCATTGAGCAGAGCTGCACAGAAGCTTAATTCTTTCACTCAGATGATTAACGAGATTACCGAAGAAGCACAGGAACTCAAACCGTCACAGCTTCTTGAACTCGTGCTTAATAAAACAGGTTATTATATTTCACTTAATGAGGATAAAGACACTGCCCAGGACAGAAAAGAAAACCTTAACGAGCTTAAGGCAAACCTTATGCGTTATGAGGAAGAGTCTGAAGATCCGACACTTAACGGCTTCCTTGAAGAAATTGCTCTTATGACAGATATCGATAACTACAATGCGGATGTCGATGCTGTTGTTATGATGACAATGCATTCAGCAAAGGGTCTTGAATTTCCTGAGGTTTTCATTATCGGTATGGAGGATGGCGTTTTCCCGGGCTCACAGTCGATTTACAACCCCGAGGATATGGAAGAAGAACGCAGACTTGCATATGTCGGCATTACGAGAGCGAAAGAAAAGCTTTATCTTACCAACACAAGAACAAGGCTTATCTTCGGTTCAACATCGCATAATCCTCCGTCGAGATTTATAAATGAAATCCCGTCAGATCTTACAGAAAAGACAGGTGTCACGTCGTACAGCTCGTTCAAAAGAAGTGCTGAAAGCGAACCGTACAAAGATTTCGGCGAAGACTTTACAAGCGGCAGACCTATCAGACGCGGTTTCTCAGGTCAGTCTTCTTTCTCAAAGCCTGCACAGTCCGCACCTGCATCATCAGCTTCATTCAAAGTTGGCGATACGGTTAAACATAAGGTTTTCGGAACAGGTGTTGTTCTTTCTGCACAGGCGGTGGGTAATGATACATTGCTTGAAATCGCATTTGATAAATCAGGCACAAAGAAGCTTATGGCAAACTATGCCAAACTGACTACCTGATATTTTAGTAATAGTGTTTATTGACAAATTGCTATATTGTGGTAAAATTATATCAACAAGTGGGTATATGCCCGCAAACTATTTTTAATGAGGTGTTATTATGACAAAAACTTTTTCAAAGGTATTGGCAGTAATCCTTTCGTTGGCAGTTCTTTTTGCGTTGCCCGTAATGGCAAGTGCAGAAGAAGAAACAGCAACATTTGCTGTTAACGGAAAGCTTTACGGTGTTGAAGGCAACTGGAGCGATGACTATGTTTCAGATATCGCAATTGAGCTTAACGGCGGAATTGTAAATTTCGGTGAAGAAGCAGCTGTATCTATCGGCTTCTCCGGTGCACTTGATAACTACAAGACTATTCCTCAGGCAAATCTTGGTTATTCTCTCACTCCGGACGGAAAGATAGTTGTAATTCTTGCTTTTAACAATACTATCAATCATGCTGAAGTTTATAACTTCTACTTCCCGGCAGGTACATTTGTTGACGAAAACGGTGCTCTTAGTGAAGAGTATACTTTAAGCGTTTCAGGTAATGAGCTTGTTGAAGCTCTTGAAGTGGAACACGTTTCAACAAAGCCGATTGAAAAGCTCATCGACTGGATGTACACTTGGGGTGCAGAAGGATTTTTCCTTGATATTATCGATTTCGTTGTAAGTATCCTTGAGTGGTTCCTCTACATCTGATTTAATTTAAAATTTTAACGAGGCGGACGAAAGTTCCGCCTCGGTTTTTTAGAAGGAAAAAGCTATGGAAAAAATAAAGTATGCAATTTTTGATGCTGACGGTACGCTTCTGGATTCAATGCACATCTGGGATACGCTTGATAGTGCGTTTCTTATGATGCGCGGTATCGAACCGAAAGAGAATAGGATTTTCAGAAAATACGGCTATGTCAATGCAATTAAATATTTTCTTGAAAACTACGATTTGGATATGACCGCTGAAGAAATACGTGCGGACATAATGAAGATTCTGGAGTATTATTACAATAATGTTCCGAAAGCAAAAGAGGGTGTCCGTGAATTTCTGCAGACGTTGAGAAATAACGGCGTTCGTTGTGTGGTTGCAACGGCGACTGATCGCTATCTTATGGAGCCGGCACTTGAAAGAAACGGATTGCTTGAATACTTCGATGCTGTTTTTTCAACAAGGGAAATCGGCATAAGCAAGCACGAACCTGATGTGTTCAATATGGCACGTGATTTTCTCGGTGCTGATGAAAATACGTTTATATTTGAAGATGCTGCATATGCTATTGATACAGCAAAGAAAGCCGGGTACAAGGTTGTAGCGATTGAAGACTACTCTGCTGAAGATGAACGCGAGCATATCAGGGAAGTTGCTGATTTTTATGTTGCGGATTACTCCGAAATATACCAAATTTTCGATTTGAACGTTGAATAATTTTGTTATAAATTTCCTTTTTCGTAATATTTATGTTGATTGTATTGACGTAATTTTTCTGTTTTGATATACTCATAGCAATATTTAAAGAAACGGAAGTGACGATTTGGCAAAGAAAAAGGTTTTACTCATAATTAACCCGTGTGCAGGCGTTGACCGCAAACGTGTCAGCGCAGTTGATATAATTAATAAACTTTCTCCTGCTGATTTTGAATTCATTGTTGAAACAACAAAGGGTCCCGAAGACGCTACAGCTATCGTAAAAGAAAAGGGCAGTGATTTTGATCTTGTTCTGTGCTGTGGTGGCGACGGAACGCTCAATGAAACAATCAACGGCCTTATGGCTCTCGATAAAAAAATCCCTGTCGGCTATATTCCTTCAGGCTCAACAAATGACCTTGCAAGCACTTTAGGTATCCCTGTCGGTGTAGGTCCTGCAACAGATCTTATACTCAATGGTAAGACTAATGGCTACGACGTAGGTCTTTTCCAGAACAGACACTTTAACTATATCGCATCATTCGGTGCAGCAACAGACCTTTCTTACGCAACTCCTCAGAAATGGAAGAACCTTTTCGGTCATGAAGCATATGTTCTTTACGGTGTTGGTGTGCGTCTTTTCCCGATGCTTTTCGGATTTAAACCGACCTATATGAAAGTTGAATATGATGGCGGTGTTGTTGAAGGAAACGTTTATTTCGGTGCAGTTTCAAACACAACATCAGTTGCAGGTGTTTTCAAGTATGACGACATCAAGCTCAACGACGGTGAGTTTGAACTCCTTCTTGTTCACGGACTTAAGAGAAATATCGATATCCTCGGAATTCTCAACAAGGTTATCAAAAAGGACTACAGCGGAGATCATATCGTTTTCACAAAGACAAAGCATGTTAAAATCACTTGTGAAGACAAGATTCCCTGGACTCTTGATGGTGAGTACGGCGGAGACCACGGTGATGCTGAAGTCAGCGTAATTCATAATGCTTATGACATCTATTCGGATAACGACAAGCTCTTTATAGACAATAACGATTAATAAATAAACGGTCGCGAAAGCGACCGTTTTGTTGTTTTGCACAAAGAGAAAAAATGCTATTTGTTGAATTTATTTATATAAAAAATCTTTATCGGGTGATATAATATAATAAATGATATTGTCCGGAGGTTTATTACTATGAAGGTTATAAGAAAAGAATATACATATCCGTCAGTAACAGGAGTTGCTGATATATTCGCAAGAAGCTGGGCTCCCGAAAACGGTGAAATCAAAGCCGTTTTTCAGCTTGCACACGGTATGGCTGAACATGGTGAAAGATATGAAGAAATGGCAGCTTACCTCTGCGAGCAGGGTTATGCTTTTGTTATGAACGACCACGTCGGACACGGCAGATCAATAAAATCTGATGATGACCTTGGTTATTTCAACGGAGATAAAAACAAAGCAGGTGTCGGATTCGTTGAGGATGTGCACAAGCTTACTCTTATGGCTAAGAAAGAATTTAACAAGCCTGTAATTCTTATGGGTCACAGTATGGGCTCTTTCGTTGCACGTCATTATGTAACAAAATATGCATCAGATATTGAGGGTGCAATCTTTTGCGGTACTGCAGGTCCGAATCCTGCGGCAGGTGCAGGTATAGCGGTTGCAACTCTTATTGAAAAAGTCAAAGGTCCGAAATTTAAGAGCGAATTTATCAACGGTCTTGCGTTCGGTGCATACAACAAACGCTTCGAGGGCAGAACTGCTTTCGACTGGCTTTCAGTGAACAAAGAGAATATCGACAAGTATATTGATGACAAATACTGCGGTTTCCTCTTTACTTTGTCAGGCTATAAAAACCTTTTCGAAATCCTTCAGTTTATCAGCACACTGGATGCGTTCAGCAAAACGCCGAAGGATCTGCCGATGTATCTTATCGCAGGTGCTGAAGACCCCGTAGGAATGTACGGTAAGGGTGTTAAGACTGTCTATGATAAATTCGTTCAGACAGGACACAAAAAAGTGTCAATCAAGCTCTACGACGGCCTCAGACACGAGATTCACAACGAAGATGAAAGGTTTAACGTATACGCTGATATCGCCAAGTGGTGCGATTCAGTTATCGGTTAATAGGAGAGTTTGAAATGCTTGTATTTTATAACATCGTAAAAGGTGCTTTTTACAGAATATTCGCAGGAATTATTGCCTTGCTTATGACAATGAGCAACGGAATCAATGCAGGATTCAACGGTGATATTTATCCGTATGAATCAAATTCAAAAGTGGTCGGTCTTGAAACAATTGAACGTGCTCAGGGGGTTACAACTGACGGCGAAGCCTGGTATTTCAGCGGAAAGACTTCACTTGTCAAGATTGCTTTTGACAATCAGACTGTGCTTGCATATAACTATGAAGCAATTCCTGAAGAATTCAAAGAAAATTACGGCTCGGCACACATCGGCGGAATCAGCTACTGCGACGGTTATATTTACGCACCGCTTGAGGACAGTAAGGTATGGGAATACCCGATTATTGCTGTCTACGATGCCGAAACACTTGAGTTTACGGGCAAGTACAAAGTTCTGCCTAATGACATTATGACACGCGGAATGTCGTGGCTTGCCTGCGATGAGGAAAACGGACTCATATATTCCTCACACAGCAAGGAAGCAACAGAACTCTACTGCTTCGATCTGGAAACGTTTGAATATATTAAAACTGTCGAGCTTTCCGAAATGGTCGGAAAGATTCAGGGCGGAGAAGTGTATGACGGGCTTATTTATGTTGGTACAAACGATATGACAAGAGCTGTTTACACAATTAACCCCGCAACAGGCGAAGTTGAAAAATGCTTTGACAGAATTATGTACGAGTGGAAGCTTATCGATAATTTCGGCGGAGAAGGTGAGGATGTAACTGTTTATCCTATGGAGGACGGTACTCTCATCCACGCCCTTGATATCGGTGCTTTGTTTATGGATTCTAACTTAAGGCATTATAAGTGGGCTGAATAAATAATTAATCCACAGTGAAGGTTTATACTTACACTGTGGATTATTCTATGTTATCTGCAATCCTCTGCATATCCTCAGGCATCGGTGCATTGATTGTGATTTTTTCTTTGGTGACGGGATGAATAAACGTAACCTGATGGCAATGCAGCATCTGATGCCCGTATTCGTTTTCATCCGTACCGTAAAGGCTGTCTCCGACAAGCGGCATACCGATATGAGCAAAATGAACTCGTATCTGATGCGTTCTGCCTGTTTCAAGGTTAATTCTTGCAAGTGTCATCTGCTCATTCTGCTTGATTACGTTCCAATGTGTGACGGCATAATCTCCGCCTTCACCGACTGCGCGTATCGTCTTCATCGGATCGGGACGGTATATGGGCGCATCTATCGTACCTTTTTTGTCAGGTTTACCGTTTATAATTGCAAGGTACTCTTTTTCTACATTTCCGGGTATCATAGCAGCACAAAGCTTGTTAAGTGCACAGATAACAATACCCGATGTGCCTTTATCAAGCCTTCCGACAGCACGGAAAACTGAGTTCTTGTTTTTTGATTTAAGGTAGTAAGCAACCGCATTTGCAAGCGTATCGCCCTGATGATTGTGAGTGGGGTGACAAGCGATAAACGGGTCTTTATTAATTATGAGCAGGTCGCTGTCTTCATAAAGAATTTCAAGAGGCATCTCAACAGGCTCGATTTCGCTTTCGGGGCAGGGGATATCAACTGAAAGAACATCACCCGTGTGAATTATATCAACGGTACGGATATGTTCACCGTTTAACATAATTCCGTTCGGAATCTGCTTGAGTGACTTAAGAAGACGGTATGAAATTTTTGCTTTTTCTCTTAAAAACTTATAGACGTTTTCTCCGTTATAATCTTCCTCGACGTTGTAAGAAATCAGTCTGCCCATAATCTCACCTCAAATCCTTGATAATTATACAATAAAAAAATCTGATTTCAAGTGAATTAGTGAATAATTATAAGGAAAACTAAGCATACAGTGAAAAAACACCCGTTTTTCTTTGTTAATTGTATATTCTTTTTTGTCAGGATTTTGTATTTTTTGTACAGATTACCAAAAGTTTAAAAATTGAGTTAAAAATATAACAAACCACTTGAATTAATTCTTTAAAAGTTATAAAATAACTAACGGTAAAAAAATTAAATTACTATTTTGGAGGTAATTCAAATGTCAGTTAAAGTTGCTATTAACGGTTTCGGTCGTATCGGTCGTCTTGCATTCCGCCAGATGTTCGGTGCAGAAGGTTACGATGTTGTTGCTATCAACGACCTCACAAAGCCCTCAATGCTTGCTGCTCTTCTTAAGTATGACACAGCACAGGGTGGTTACTGCGGTACAATCGGTGAGAACCTTCACACAGTTTCAGCTGATGACGAAGCTGGTACAATCACTGTAGACGGCAAGACTCTTAAGATCTATGCTATGGCTAACGCTGCTGAGCTTCCTTGGGGCGAAATCGGTGTTGACGTAGTTCTTGAGTGCACAGGTTTCTACTGCTCAAAGGCAAAGGCACAGGCTCACATCGATGCTGGTGCTAAGAAAGTTGTTATCTCAGCTCCTGCAGGTAACGACCTTCCAACAATCGTTTACTCAGTTAACGAGAATACACTTACAGCTGATGATACAATCATCTCTGCTGCTTCTTGTACAACAAACTGCCTTGCTCCTATGGCTAAGGCTCTCAACGACTATGCTCCGGTTCAGAGCGGCATCATGACAACTGTTCACGCTTACACAGGTGATCAGATGATCCTTGACGGTCCTCACAGAAAGGGCGACCTTCGCCGTGCTCGTGCTGGTGCTGCTAACATCGTTCCGAACTCAACAGGTGCTGCTAAGGCTATCGGCCTTGTTATCCCTGAGCTCAACGGTAAGCTCATCGGTTCAGCTCAGCGTGTTCCCACACCGACAGGTTCAACAACAATCCTTGTTGCTGTTGTTAAGGGTAAGGACATCACAGTTGACGGCATCAACGCTGCAATGAAGGCTGCTGCTAACGATTCATTCGGTTACAACGAGAAGCAGATCGTTTCTTCAGACGTTATCGGTATGCGTTACGGTTCACTCTTCGATGCAACACAGACAATGGTTGCTAAGATCGATGACGACACATATCAGGTTCAGGTTGTTTCATGGTATGACAACGAGAACTCATACACAAGCCAGATGGTTCGTACAATCAAGTACTTCGCAGAGCTTGCATAAGTTTAACTCAATATTTAAGCACGGGTTTTTACCCGTGCTTTTTTCTTTTGCGGTATATAGTTGACTTTATTCGTCGAAAATTGTAAAATAGAGTAAATATTGCGAGGTGATCCGATGAAAACTAAACTTACAGTAAGAGTTCTTGCTGCTGTCATGGGCGTGATTTTGATTATGTCCTCTTTTGCAGCATGTTCAAAGGAGAAAGAAAAAGCTCCTGTTGTAACGGATGAGAGTAATAACTACACGCCCGAATGGGCGGTTGAGCCGACGATATCAGCTCAGCTTATTCAGCCGCTTGTCTGTCCGATATATAATGAGAATACTAATCATTATGATATAAGCTATGCAGACTGTTTCAAGATAATGGTTGACGGAAAGCTCGGTCTTATCGATTTTAACGGTAAGTTCCTTGTAGAGCCGAAATATGACGATATTTTTGCTATCCGCGACGGTGACGATTATCTTGCAATTATCAAGGATGGGGATTCTGTAAAGCAGACATATATCCACAGCGACACATTTAAAACCGTTTCTGCTTATAAGCAGTATAATTCTAAAAAGTATGAGTATTACTGGGATGGTAATTCACCTTTGTTTGTATGCAATCAGAGCGGAAAGATAACGGAAGAAACATTTGCTCCGTTGTTGCCTGAAGCTATCAAAGGTGTTAAAAAGCAGGGCGGTGCATTTGAAGCTACAGGTAAGTACGGTCTGTTTGTAAATCAGGTTAACCTTACGGGTATGATTTATACGGGTGCAGGCTATTACTGTGACGGACTTATTGCTTTTGAGTCCAATAACAAATGGGGTTACCTTGACTCAAACGGACGTACAATTATTCCGTTTGAATACGATGCAGTATGGGGTTACAGTGCAATGGGCGGTAAGGATACTCCTTACGAGAGCTTTGAGGATTGCGTAACCGTTACAAAGAATAAAAAGTTCGGTGTTCTTTCATCAACAGGCGATGTTCTTGTTCCGCTTATGTTTGATAATGCAACACCTGTTGTAGACGGTAAAGCCTTTGTGAAAACCCAGGGCAAATGGGGTGTGATTAAGGTATACGAAACTGACGGACTTGTTACTCCTGATAGCACAACATCTGGTGCAGAAACATCGACGACAACCACCACAACAACTTCAACATCAACAAGCACTTCAACTTCCGCATCAACAACTGAACCGTCAACTTCAAGACCAAGTGAATCAACTTCTGAGTCAACAACAAAAATAGTGTATACCAGTGGTAACTATAAGGTTGCGGTTGATGCTCTTAACCTCAGAAACGGTCCTGGCATGGATAATGAACATGTATATACGGTTTACAAAGATGATGTTATTTATGTAAGCAAAGTTGAGAACGGTTGGGGTAAGATTACGATCAAAAAAGATTCGGAAACTGTGATTGAAGGTTGGTTAAATCTTAAATATACAGATAAATATTAAATAGTAAACTATTAAAGAGGAAACTATGCAACAAAGACTTGATAAACTTATTTCCTCGCAGGGTACTTATACTCGTAAGCAGGCACAACAGCTTATAAAAGACGGTCTTGTCAAGGTTGACGGTATAACGGTACGCGACAGAGGTTTTCATATTGACCCTGATGTTAACTCAGTAATTCTTGACGGAAAAGAGTTTGCTGTTGAAAAGTTTGTTTATCTTATGCTCAATAAGCCGAAGGGTGTTGTCAGTGCGACAAACGACAGAAGTCAGAAAACAGTTGTTGACCTTGTACCTGATGAGCTTAAAAAGAGAAACCTTTTTCCAGCGGGCAGACTTGATATGACAACGACAGGCTTTGTTCTTATTACGGATGACGGTGATTTTGCCCACAGAATACTTTCACCGAAAAACCATATTGAGAAAACCTACGAGGCTCGTCTGGCTGAAAGTGTTACCGAAGAACAGCTCAGAATGGTAGCTGACGGTATCGTTCTCAAGGACGGCACTGAGTGTCTGCCGGCAAAGCTTAAGATTCTTGAGGATAGCGACAGTCCGCTTGTTGAAATCAAAATCTGTGAGGGTAAATATCACCAGATTAAACGGATGTTCGCAGCGGCAGGTAACGGGGTTATAGAACTTAAACGCACAAAAATGGGTAAGCTCAGTCTTGATGAAGCATTGCCGGAAGGTGAGTGCAGAAGGCTTACTGAAGCCGAAGTTGCACTTATTGCAGAGGTTTAAAAATAAACTTTATTTCCTGAAATAATTCGTGTTTATGAATGTTTCTGATGATAATGCATATTATAAAACAAGCAAATTTCAGATATGAATAAATGTCTTGACTTTTTGTATGTTATCCATTATAATGTTGACATTGCTGTGCATTGGTAGAAATTTGTGTTTTTACCATAATACAAGCATTGAAAGGATGAAATTTATGGCACAGGAAATCTTGTTGACTGCGGAAGCTTATAAGAAAAAATTTGATGAGCTCGAGCAGCTTAAAACCACCGGCAGAGATGAGATTGCCGAAAGAATTAAGGAAGCAAGATCCTTTGGCGATTTATCAGAAAACAGTGAATACGATGAAGCTCTTAACGATCAGGCAAAGATGGAAGCTAAAATAAGTCAGCTTGAAAACGAGCTTAAAAAAGCCAAGATTCTTGACGAAAGCTCAATTACAACCGATGCTATCCGTGTTGGCTCAAAGGTTAAAATCCGAGATATCGATTTTGACGAAATTGAGGAGTATAAGATTCTTGGAGAATCTCAGGCTAATCCCGATGAAGGAATCATTTCCGATCAGTCAGCGGTAGGCAAGGCTTTGCTCGAAAAGAAAGTGGGAGACATCGTGAAGGTGACATTGCCTAACGGTAATATCATTTCTTTTGAAGTTCTCGAAATTTCTAAATAATGCATTCCGGGCGAAGACGTTTGTCTTACGCCCGTTTTGTACTTTTTTAAAACTTGAATCCATAAGCGTTTTTATTGATAGGAGAATAAAAAATGGCAGAAATTATAAATGAAACAGTTAATGAAAAGGTTGAAGATACCAACGAATTAAGACAGATAAGAGTGGATAAGCTCAATGCTCTTCAGCAGGCAGGCAAGGATCCGTTCCAGATTACTCTTGCTGATCAGAATTCTTTGAACGCTGAAGTAACAGCACGCTTTGAACAGCTCGAAAGTGAAGTTGCTCTTCTTCCTGAGGAAGATAAACCTGAAATGGTTAAGGTTGAAAATGTATGCATCTGCGGCCGTATTATGACCTGGAGAGATATGGGTAAGGCTAACTTTATCGATGTTACAGACCGTTCAGGCAGAATGCAGGTTTACGTTCGTATGAATGACATCGGGGAGGAAGCTTTTGCTGAGTTTAAGAAATGGGATATTGGTGACATCGTAGAAGTAAAGGGCTATGTTTTCCGCACACGCAGAGGACAGATTTCAGTTCACGCTGAGGAAATCAGACTTCTTACAAAGTCACTTCTTCCTCTTCCTGAAAAGTTCCACGGTCTTACAAATACAGACACAAGATATCGTCAGCGTTATCTTGACCTTATTGTTAACCCCGAGGTTAAGGATACATTCTTCAAGCGTTCTGCAATTCTTCGTGCAATCCGTGAATATCTTGACGGTGAAAACTTCATCGAGGTTGAAACTCCGATTCTTGTAAGCAATGCAGGCGGTGCAGCAGCAAGACCGTTCCTTACACATCACAATGCTCTTAACGAGGATTTCAAGCTTCGTATTTCACTTGAGCTTTACCTCAAGCGTCTTATCGTAGGCGGTATGGAAAGAGTTTATGAAATCGGCAGAGTTTTCCGTAACGAAGGCTGTGACACAAGACACAATCCTGAATTTACACTTATGGAGCTCTATCAGGCATATACTGACTATAACGGTATGATGGATCTTACAGAGAATCTTTACCGTTATGTAGCGCAGAAGGTTCTTGGTACAACAAAGGTTGTTTACAACGGTATCGAGATGGATCTCGGTAAGCCTTTCGAGCGTATCACAATGGTTGATGCTGTTAAGAAGTATGCAGGCGTTGACTGGAACGAAGTTGAAACACTTGATGATGCACGTGCTCTTGCGGACAAGCATCATATTGAATACGAAAAGCGTCACGGTAAGGGTGATATTCTTGCTCTCTTCTTTGAAGAGTATGCAGAGGATCATCTTATTCAGCCGACATTCGTTATTGACCATCCGATCGAAATTTCTCCGCTTACAAAGAAAAAGCCGAGCGATCCCAACTATGTTGAACGTTTTGAATTCTTTATGAACGGCTGGGAAATGGCAAATGCTTATTCTGAGCTTAACGATCCTATCGACCAGAGAGAACGTTTCAAGGCTCAGGAAGCTCTTCTTGCGCAGGGTGATGACGAAGCAAACACAACAGATGAGGATTTCCTTACTGCTCTTGAGTACGGTATGCCTCCGACAGGCGGTATCGGCTTCGGTATTGACAGAATGTGTATGCTTCTTACAGATTCTTCAGCTATCAGGGATGTGCTTCTCTTCCCGACAATGAAGACTCTTGACTGATTATGATTTCAGTTGTTCTTGCCGCTTATAAAGGCGAAAAATATATCGCAGAGCAGGTCTGTTCAATCCTTTCACAGCTTGACGATAACGATGAGCTGATTGTTTCAGACGATTATCCTCAGGGTGAAACAAGGTCTGCTTTGAACTATATTATCGAAAATGACTCGCGTGTACGTTATATTCACGGCAGAAGTCAAGGATTAATTAAAAATTTTGAACACGCTATAAATAACGCAAAAGGTGATTTTATCTTCCTTTCCGACCAGGATGATGTATGGCTTGAAGGTAAGGTTGAAGCCGTTATGAATGAGTTTGAAAAGGGCGCTGACGTTGTAATGCACGATGCACTTATAACTGATGGTGATCTCAATCCTACCGGTGAAAGAGCGTTTGTGCTTAATTCAGCAGGGAAGGGTATTTTCAAAAACATTCTTAAAAATTCTTATCAGGGAAGCTGTATGGCATTCAGAAAAGAGATGAAAGAGTATATTCTTCCTTTCCCTGATAAAATTCCGATGCACGACCAGTGGATAGGTCTCATAGGAGAAAAATACGGTAATGTTCACCTTATAGACCACCCGTATATTCTTTACAGAAGACATTCTGAAAATGTTTCCGGAGGCGGAAGCTCGTTATTGCAGAAAATCAAGTGGAGAATCAATATTATCGGGTGTATGTTAAGAAAGTAGGGTTTCTTATGGGATGTATGGTTACAGGCAGTATTGTTACTTATAACAATATGTCAACCATAGATGCAACTTTGAAAACTCTTTTTGAGTTCACAAAGGATATTGATTTTAAACTGTACGTTGTCGATAACAATTCGACAGACGGAACTGTTGAACATATAAAAACAAATTATCCTCAGGTTGAAATGATTGCACTGGATATGAATATAGGTTTCGGCGCAGGTCATAATGAGGCAATCAAGGTTATTGATTCGGATTATCATGCCGTAATCAATCCTGATATTATTCTTATTGAAAATTCAATCAAGAAGATGGTTGAATATCTCGAAAGTAATAAAGATATCGGACTTCTTTCTCCGAAGATCTGTTTTCCAAACGGTAAAGAGCAGATTTTAGGTAAAAAGGTTCCGCACTTAAAATACATTTTCGCAAGCAGACTGCGTGGCGAGGAACCAGGAAAGCTCCTCAAGGAATATGCAATGCTTGACTGCGATCTCACAAAACCGATAGAAATTGAAAATGCAACAGGCTGTTTTATGATGTTCAGAACATCTGTGCTTAAGAAAATCGGTGGTTTTGATGAACGTTATTTTATGTATTTTGAGGATGCCGATATTACCCGCGAAGCAAAAAAGATTTCGCGTGTAGTTTACTATCCCGATGCTGTTGTTTCACATGTCTGGAACAGAGACAGCAAGCATAATTATAAACTTCTGGCTATTCACATTCACTCAATGCTTAAGTATTATTTGAAGTGGAAAACGATCTGAGGTGAGCGATATGAATGAAAAAACGGCAAAAGCTAAAAAAATTCCGATGAAGAACTATCTTAAAAATGCATATAAGTACAGATATCTTGTGCAGGAAATCGTCAGAAAGAACATAAAACTGCAGTACAGAAACTCTTTCCTTGGTATGTTCTGGACCTTCCTTCAGCCGCTTTTCACTATGATCGTGCTGGTACTTATATTCAGTAATGTTTTCGGTAGTTCAAGCTCAGGCGTTGTATGCTATCCTGTTTATGTTCTTTGCGGACGTCTTATTTATGAATGCTTCTCTCAGTCAACCAAAAGGGCGATGCGTTCAATCCGTAACAGTGCATCAATAATCAAAAAGGTATATGTTCCGAAATATGTCTATCCGTTGTCAAACGTGCTTGCAAATTTCGTAACATTCCTTATTTCTCTTACTGTTCTGGTTGTTGTATTTGCATTTTTCTTTATCTTCCAGGGCGATGTTTACCCCGATCTTGTACTTTCATGGAGATTCCTTCTGATAATTGTACCGATTGCACTTTTGTTCCTTCTCAGCCTTGGCTGCGGTATGATTCTTAGCGTTCTTAATGTTTTCTTTAAGGATATTGAATATATTTATGAAGTTTTCTGTATGCTTCTGTTTTATATCACTCCTGTTTTCTACAAGGTCAGCAACCTTAACCTTGGCGGAAAAGCATGGTTCGGATATATCCTTAAGCTCAATCCGTTGTATTGGATTGTTGATTTGTTCAGAAGCTGCGTTCTTGTAAACGGTTTTGACTGGAACTGGACAGGCTTCGCATATGTTCTTGTTTTTTCAATCGGCTCAATTGTAGTCGGCGGTTACTTCTTCTATAAAAAACAGGATAAATTTATTCTTCATATCTGATGAGGTGTTAATATGGCAAAACCGGCTGTTGTTGTTGACCACGTCAGCATATTGTTTAATCTTAACAGTGAAAAAATTGATAATATTAAAGAATACTTTATCAAACTTATAACTAAGAAGCTTCACTATACTGAGTTCTGGGCTCTTAAGGATGTTTCTTTTACAGTGGAAAAAGGCGAAAGAATCGGTATTCTGGGCTTTAACGGTGCGGGTAAGAGTACGCTTCTCAAAACAGTGGCAGGTGTTCTTAAACCAACAAAGGGTACTGTTTCCGTAAGCGGTGTTATTGCGCCGTTGCTTGAGCTTGGTGCAGGTTTTGATATGAACTATTCAGGTAAGGAAAACATTTTTCTTTACGGTGCAACGATGGGTTATTCACGTAAATTCATCGAAAGCAAGTATGATGAAATTGTTGAGTTTTCTGAGCTTGGCGACTTTATCAATGTACCGATCAAAAACTATTCTTCAGGTATGCGTGCACGTCTCGGCTTCTCGATTGCAACTGCTGTTGAGCCCGATGTGCTCATCCTTGATGAGGTTCTTTCTGTCGGTGATGCTAAATTCCGTAAAAAGAGCGAGGAGAAGGTCAGATCAATGTTTGATAAGGGTGTGACTGTGCTTTTCGTTTCTCACAGTACAGATCAGGTAAGACGTCTTTGTAATAAAGCAATCATCCTCAAAAAAGGTGAGATTATCGCTTCGGGCGACGTAAATGAAGTTTGTGCAAAGTACGACGAACTTGTAAATAAAAAGTAATTTATGAAAGCTCCGGTTCTGATATTCTGGTCAAAACGGAGCTTTTATTTCGGACGTGTTAATATGAAAAATCTTTTTTACGGCATATATGCTTTTATGTTTAATATCTTTTGTTTCTTGCCGATGAAAAAGAATAAAGTTTCTTTTTTATCTCCGCATAACGAAAGTTTTAACGACAGCCTTGGTGCTGTACTTAACGAAGTTATAATGCGTGATGAATTCAGAATATGTAAGATTTCGTGCAAGGATCTTCAGATTGATAAATCTTCGGTAAGAAGTCTTATTATAAGCGTTCTTAAGGCGGTACGATTTTTTACAGTCAAAGCTTATCATCTTGCAACTTCACACTATGTCTTTATGAACGACAACTTTATGCCGATGGCAAAGCTTAATTTTAAAAGAGAGGCTGTAATAACTCAGCTCTGGCATGCTGAGGGGGCTTTCAAACGTTTTGGTATGCATATTGAACAACCTGAAGAAATCCGCGAACTTGAAATTCAGGGTAACAATAAGCTTTCTTATGTTGTATGTTCTTCTCAAGGAGTTGCCGATATTTATTCGGAAGCCTTTGGTGTTCCGCGCTACAAGGTGCTCCCGCTCGGTGCCCCGAGAATCGATGAGTTTTTCAAAAAATTAAATGTTGAAAGACTACGTGATGATTTTGATAAAGAGTTTCCTGAGTGTAAAGGAAAGAAGCTTGTGCTGTATGCACCGACATTCCGTGACGACAGAGAGGACGACAAACATCTTCTTGACACGTTGGATATAGCTGCATTCAACGAA
Source organism: Acutalibacteraceae bacterium (assembly GCA_045648305.1). Taxonomy (GTDB): domain Bacteria; phylum Bacillota; class Clostridia; order Oscillospirales; family Acutalibacteraceae; genus CAG-488. Next base: position 1,000 of record JAZRNR010000051.1, on the reverse strand, counting down.
CGCTTCGGCGACGAATGCCGTTTGCTTGTGAGGCTTCATCCGCAGGTCAGAACAGGGGAGGCGGACCTTTCAGGTGCAACCGATGTTGGTGATTATAAGAAGCTTAATAATCTTATAAGACTTGCTGACGTAATGATAACTGATTATTCTTCAATCTGTATGGATTTTGCATTTCTTGAAAAGCCGATTTATTTCTATGCTTTTGATCTTGAAAAATATGTGTCTGACAGGTCGTTTTACGAGGATTATGAGTCTTATGTCCCGGGACCTGTTGCAAGGGATTTTCAGACTTTGCTTAATCTTCTTAACAATAATGTTGCTCAGTCTTATCAACGAAGAATGTATGAGTTTAAATTGTATAATTTCGGAGAGCAGGACGGCAACGCATCTAAAAGGGTAGTTGACAGAATTATTTACGACAAAGAATAAAGAAGATGTTAGGGCATCTTCTTTTTCTTTTTTTGTTTATAAAATTTGATTATCAGAATTAATGAATTGAATGTTGTTATAATACTATTAGTGTGCCTGTTCTATCAATGTATATGCTGTCAATATATTGTGTTTATTGATTTATTATAAGTTTTTTTGTACAATATGCTGAATTTTTAACGAAAAAATATATTCCACACACTATTTATACGATATACGGTTGTTATGCTGGCACGAGAACACAATATATTGTGCTTTTCGAATGTAAAATGATATTCGTTACAAAATAAAAAATATGTTGCACTTGAGAATGAAAAATGATATAATTTCAAAGGTGTAATTTAACCTGGTGTTTTCAGGTAAAAGTGTAAATTTCTTAATTGTTTATATATCAGAGATTATCAGAATTGGGAGTGTACTTAATGGATAAGATTTTCATTAATGGCGGAAATCCTCTCCGTGGTGAAGTCACGATAAGCGGTGCCAAAAATGCCGCTGTCGCTATTCTTCCTGCAATCATTCTCGCACAGGATGTGTGCCGAGTTGAAAATATTCCTGCAATCAGCGATGT
>JAZRNR010000050.1:0-14522 GCA_045648305.1 Acutalibacteraceae bacterium | reverse complement strand
AAATTTTTGGTGTAGCAAGGTGTTTTGAGTCGCCGACATACGCGCGTATTTCAAGACGATAAAACGGTTTGATACGCCGAAAGATTTAAATTTTAGGCGTACAGTGTTCGGCTGTCGCCAACTTAGTAAAATAAACGAAGGTTAAGCATTATGAACAGTTTTAAACTTGGGCTTTGCAGTGTCACTTTCAGAAAAAAGAGTGCCGCACAAGTGATTCTGATAGCAAAAAAAGCAGGCATTGATTACATCGAATGGGGCGGAGATATTCACGTTACAACGGTTGAGGATGCACGGATAGTGAAATCTCTCTGTGATAACGAGGGAATAAAAATCAGCTCCTACGGAAGCTACTTCAACAGCATTGAATACGATGAAGAGAAATGGATTCAGGTCTGTGAAATTGCGAAGAAAATGGAGGCTTCATCTATAAGAATCTGGCTCGGCAAAAAGAACAGCGAGGAAATGAGCGACAAGGAATACCGCACATTGCTTGAAAACACAAAGAGAATGTGTGATATTGCATCGGGTTACGGACTTGACGTCTGCCCCGAATGTCACGATAACACCTTCAACAATAACACCGATGCATTCTTACGCCTAAAAAAAGATTTGCAGAAGGATAATTTCAAAACCTACTTTCAGTCAAGATATTTCCGTATGGAATACGACCTTGACCGAATTGACAGAACCTTTGAATTTATTCGTGACGTACACATATCATACCGAGATTTGAAGAAAGAGCAGCTACACAGAAAGAAAGATATTTTCTACCTTGATAAGCTTCTCAAAAAACTGAAAAGCAAAAGCTTTGACGGTATTGTTATGGTTGAGTTCGTTGACTTTGACAGCGAAAGAGTTTTTTACAGGAATGTCAGAAAGCTTAAGAAATATTAAGACTAAAGCAAAAACCGAGGTTTGAAACCTCGGTTTTTTTATTTATGATTCAATTTCAACCTTGAATATCGCCTTGTTTTTTGAAACCTTAAGGCTTCCGAAAACTAAGCAATCAAAATTATTAACGGTTATTTCCTGCGGAGGAACAACGGGATATTCGGCATTGTACGAATCCTTTTTATGGTTCGGGTTTACCTTTGTGAAAAGGTAGTTTATACCTCCCCTGTGGACATAGAAGCCGTCAATTTCTATTTTCTGCGGCATATAGCAGGTATAACCGAAATTATGATCCTCGGAATTTTCCGCATTGATAATGTGGCTTGAAACGCCTGTCGGATAGAACTTGCAGTTGCGGATAATCATATCACCGTTCCAGGTTGAACCGTAGTCCGCACGCAGGTCAACAAAACTGTCTGAAAGAACGGTTGTGTTCTCGATGAGTGCCGTTCCGCTGCCTATAAGCTTTATTCCGTGATGACCGAGAACGGAGTTTTTAACCGTTGCATTAAGCACACCCTGATGCGCATCAAAGCGTGAAAGTGCACACCCGTCATACACAAGATTTTTACAGTAATTAGTTCCTGCAATTCCCCAGTAATCGTTATCGGTGATATCGTTTGTCTGATTGCAGTTGATAAAGCTTGCATTCACCACCGTAGCGGCACCGATATCGTAAGTACCCATTGTTACTGATGTGCCTGCAGAGCCGATTGTTGAATACTTCTTATGACCTGTGAATGTGCTGTTTTTAACAGTTACATCAGCACAGCAAGAAAGACTTACAAATGCAGAATACGGTGCACCTGTTTTGCCCTCGTTCTTGATATCGTGATATATTGAATCTATGACAGTATTTGAACGCCTTACCACAATTCCTCTTGTGTAATAATTATACTCAGAAGATGCATTGTTTGCGATTGTTGTGAATTTACCGCCTTTGATTGTCAGCGTTTTGGCATCAACGGGATAAGCTGTTGCGCCCGTGATTGCATCAAAATCCCAGATAAGCGGAGTTTCGGATGCAATGTTACCGTTTTCATCGACGAGGATAACGTCCGTCTGATTGCTTCCTGAATTCTGATTTGCTCCCTTACGGATGTAACGTTTCACATTGGAATCAGTGAGCACAACAAGACTCTTTTCCGCAAGCGTTGTGCCGATATTATCGGCATCGATTTCAAGCGGAGAAACCTTATCTGTTATGCTGTACGCACCCTTTGACGGAGCAACATTGAACACCCATGCGCTTCTGTTTTCAACCGCAGTATCGTCAATTATAAAGCGAGCTGTTGACCAGCTTGTGTCAGTCATAATGTAAGCAGTTTTATCTGCACCGCCGATGTAATATGTTGCAGTTTCGTTTGCAAAAACACTCTTTCTGTTTGCATTTGCAAATTCGTGAGTTTTTACAATTGCGTCAAAATCATCAGTTTTACCGTCACCCACAGCACCGAAATCTTCATATGTTACATAATCAGAAAACGTTTTTGTGTATTCATAACCGTCTTTGAAATCATACGTGCCCTGTGCATTGAGCAGAACTTCGTCAGCAAAAGCGGCTATACCTCTTGAGATGCCTGCACCTTTGCTTCCCTTGATATAAACATTGCCGTTTTCAACCTTAAGACTGAAGACGTCCGAATCATTCAATTCATTTTGGATTACAAAGGCTTTTTTATCGGATTTTTTGTCTGTGGCAATTTCTTTGCCGCTAGCCTTATAAAGTTCGTTGCAAAGCGTTTCAGCGGCATTTGAATACAGTGCACCATCAGGAAACTCAACCGAATATTCATCAACCGAAACGCCGTTAACTGTTATATCCTCAAGTGTTCTTACAATGTACGGACTTTCGTAGCTACCATTTCGGAGCTCGGTTTTCAGCTCCCATTTCGAAAAAGTCTGTGAAAACGGAGCTGTAAAAAATGAAACAACACACATCAACATTGCAACTATTCGTGAAAACATTTAAATCAACCTCACTCTTTAAGTGCTGTAAGAATTTCTCCCGCATCCTGCAATACAATATGCGGTTTTTCTGCACTTTCATCCAGGATTTCCTTTGTCGTTTCTCCGCTGAGAACAAGGATAGACGTTATGCCTGCATTCAGACCTGATTTAATATCCGTATAGATTCGGTCACCTACAACGCAGGCTTCATCTGCTGTAACACCGAGCGCATCCATTGCCAGCTGAGGCATAAGCGGAGAGGGCTTTCCGATTACCACGGGACGCTTTTTCGTTGCATTATAAATCATATCGCAGACGCTTCCGCAGTCAGGCACAGAGCCGAACTCCGTCGGGCAGACATAATCGGGGTTGGTTGCGATATACGGAAGTTCAGGACGGGTCAGGAGCATATAGCTTACATCGTGAAGCTTTTGGAAGGTAAGTTCCGTATCGAAGCCCATAACAATACATTCTGTTTCGTTAACATCCGTTGTTACGGTAAACCCTTCCCTGCTAAGCTCATCCTTCAGGGACTGAGTTCCGCAGACATAGAGCTTCTGTCCCTCGTGGTGCTTATGAAGATAATAAGCCGTTGCCTGTGAAGAGGTCATAAAATCATCTCTGCAGGCTTTGATACCGAGAGAACCAAGCTTTTTGACATAATCATCCACACTCTTTGAGGAATTATTAGTCATAAAAAGGTATCTTCGGCCTGTATTTTTTAAAGTGTCAAGCAGTTCCAGCGTAAAATCATAAAGCTGACTGCCTAAATATAAGGTGCCGTCCATATCGAACAAATAAAGCTTTTTGCTTCTAAGTAATTCATTTTTTTGCATCAGTAAATCTCCTTTTCAAGGTGTATGCTGTAATTATAGCACACCGCTACAACAAAAACAATAAAAGAAAGCTAATCGCAAGCCTTGTTTCCAACATTGAAATTCAGGTTATTTTTTCACAATTTCAACATCACGGGTTCCGTTGTTTATATACTCACCGTTTTTGTAATATACTTCTGAATTGATGTTCACAACCGAATTGTCCGGTACATACAAAACAGTCTTTAACCCTTGCGGTAAGGTGAGGTTGATAACATAATCAGCTTCCGTCTTTTCATAGTTCAGGGTTATTAATCCTTTTACACTCGGGACGGTACAAGTCATACTGTCAGAAAGAGCATACTGCGGATTTATTTCAACCTTTTCGTAGCCGACTTCAAGAGGTGTTATGCCTGCAAAATACTTGCTCATTATAACAAGAGGGCCACCGCTCCACGCGTGATTTTTTGTACCTCTCCAAGCATCCCAGAATTCCCAAAGTGTGGAATAATCAGCACGTACCATTTCCTCATATCTGTCCTTGATTCTTTCATTTGCCGCCTCATATTCACCCATTTTGCAGAGTGCTTCAAGGACATAGTATTCCATATAAGGACTTGAGTTTTTAGTGGTTGTAAGAACTTTGGTAACGGCACCGTACTGTTCTTTTTCTGCAAGACCTGACAACACCGCAAGTGCATTGGCTCTGTCATCGGACTCTTTGACATCTTCACTTCTGAAGCCGTTTTCCGTCCAAAGGGTTTTATATCCTTCCGCTATAGCTTCTTTTCGTTCGGCAATAAAAATGTCATCCTCATTTTTGCCTAAAATTTCTGCCATTTTCTCTACTGAAGAAAGAGCATAGTACATCCAGGCATTTTCGATTGCCGTCATGTCTGCCTTCTGGCCCCAGTCGCCCCAATCCCACGATCCTTCGCGGTGAACAACAAGATTATTCTCTCCGATTTCCCAGAGTTTCAGATAGTCGACGGAAGAGTCGTAAACCTTTTCAATAAAAGCTTTGTCGCCCGTATATTCATAGTAAGTGAGGAATCCGACGATTCCCGCGAGCTGCTGAACGGGAAGCTCGAAATAGTCACCGTTTATCGGCACAACAGTCTGCAGTACCTTTGAATCATCAACGTGCGAAAGCATTGCCTCCACACCCTTCTGATACAGCAGATATGATCTGCTGTCCATAGAGTACATTGTCATAAACATTTCGCTCGTGACGTCGCCCCACCATTGTGCCCTTTCTCTGTCAGGACAATCCATAAAATTGTCGCGCATGGTAACATAAAGAGTACGAAGAGATTTCTGCCACAGGGAATTCAGAAACTCATCATCACATTTAAAATCGCCGCATAAGGAGCTGTCGTACCCTGTTTCACGGTACTTGAGCGAAACAACCGTAACCCCTTTCGGTATCCTGTAAGTAATATGTTCTCCGTTGAACCACCCCAAGGCCTCAAACTCCTGCTCACCTTCTTTGGTAATATAGGTAGCTGAAACTGCACCTATCGGAGTGTTTTCGGTTGTTATATGGATCTTTTTTCCTGCAGGTGCTACTATTTTAAGATAAGGAGTAAGCTGTGCATTATAAGGAATATCCGCGGTGATTTTTTCACCGAAAAGCTTTTTTATCGTATAGTTTTCATAATCCTTTGAATTCTCGTAATCCTTAATTCCGTAATCTTTCAGAAAAGGTATTCCTCTCGGGCAAAGCTTACCGTAAGCACCCTCACCACCGACTGCATATTCAGTTGCATTTTCCCACGAGGAAAAATCATAATTTCCGTTTTCCCAATCACTGAAATCTTTTCTTGCATCAAAATAGATACTGTGTTCGGGAAGTCTGTAGTTCGGCTGATTTAAAAGGCTGTCGGAATAAGCGTTGTTCCTCTTCACCTTCCAGCTTTTATCGGATATTATCGTGATATCTTCACTTACAGCCTCAAAAAGGAACCCACCCTGACCGCTGCTATTATAAGAATAGTTCTTTTCATCGCCCCAGAACCACACCAGAGCGCAGATTGAGTTTTCGCCCTCTTTGAGGTAAGAAGCGATATCTATACTGTCATAATAACAACTGTTTTCATCGGGTCCACGCTTAACACTTCCCTCAAAAACAACAATTTCACCGTTTATGTAAAGCCAATATTTCGAATCAGCAGAGATGTGGGCCGTAAGTATATCAGGAAGATTATCAACAGTGACTTTTTTATTAAAGCACATCCAGACATTCTCTTCCGTCAGGTTTTCCTTGTCCCATAACCATTTTGCCTTCCAGTCGGTTTTCTCTTCGGCGGAAAGCACAATATATTCAGGAATAGCATCGGGGATTTCATAAACATTTGTATATGACATTTCCGATGAATCCTTTAATATGAACAACGAAGAAAAATGTGAAAAAACAAGAACAATCACCATTAAAAGGCACGAAATAATTATCTGTACTTTTTTCATATTAACCTCCTGCAAGTTATCTGTGTATTATTTTGATTTTATCACACTATTTTGAAAAATTCAATTTAATGTAACCTTCGAAAAAAATAACTAAGACTTTGGTTTGATTAAATCAAATTAAGGTTAATCTTAGAATTATAAACGATAATGTTGTGTAACGAATAAAACAACTGATTTGCATACTGTCGTTGTTTAATGTATAATAAGATTAATTTAAGAAATTCATCAAGGAGAAATCAGGATGAGAATGCTTGAATATAAAACCGACCTATGTATTATCGGTGGCGGTATGGCCGGACTATGCTGTGCAATTGCCGCATCACGCCACGGCATTAAGGTTGTTTTGATACACGACCGAGCCGTTCTCGGTGGTAATGCTTCAAGTGAAATCCGTATGTGGATCGGTGGTTGCCACTGCAAGGACAACCGTGAGAGCGGTATAATTGAAGAAATTATGCTTGAAAATTTCTATCAGAATCCGTCACTCAGATATTCTTTGTGGGACAGCGTGCTTTATCAGAAAGCCATTGCTGAAGAAAACCTCACACTGCTGCTTAATTCAAGTTGCTTCGATTGTGTAATGCAAGGGAACAAAATACAACGTGTCAAAGCCTGGCAATCCAATGCAGAGACCTTTCACATTGTTGAAGCTGAATATTTTGCCGACTGTTCGGGAGACTCAATTCTTTCCACTCTCAGCGGTGCTGAATTTATGTACGGCAGAGAGGCAAAAAGCGATTTTAACGAAACTATTCCGCCTGATACACGTGACAAAAAGACTATGGGCATGAGTTGTCTTTTTCAGATAAGAGAAACCGACCATCCCGTGCCGTTCACTCCGCCCGAATGGGCATATAAATACACTTCTGATGAAGACTTGCCGTTTAAAGACCACGACAGAAACAACAACTTCTGGTGGATTGAAATTGGCGGAGAATGGGATTGTATTCACGATTCCGACAGATGCCGTGAGGAGCTTCTGAAAATTTGTTACGGTGTGTGGGACCATATGAAAAACTATGGTGAACACGGTGTAGAAAACTGGGAGCTTGAATGGATCGGATTTCTTCCGGGCAAAAGAGAAAGCAGACGGTATATCGGAAAATACATAGTAACCCAGAATGATGTTGAAGCTGAGGGCAAATTCCCCGATATTGTTGCTTATGCCGGGTGGAGTATGGATGACCATTTCCCCGAGGGCTTTTATTACAAAAAGGGATACCCGACAATCTTTCACCCAGCCCCAACACCCTGGGGGTTGCCACTCAGGTGTATGCTCTCCAAAAACATTGAAAATCTTTGCTTCGCAGGAAGAAACATCAGCGTTACACATGCAGCGCTCAGCTCATCACGCGTAATGGCAACCTGTGCGATTTTAGGTCAGGCATTAGGAACCGCAGCAGCGCAGGCAATTACGGACGATGTTGCAATAGAAAATGTTGATATAATAAAACTGCAACAAACCTTGATGGAGGATGACTGCTATATTCCGTGGAAAGAAAGACTTTTGCCCGAGCTTACCCGAAAGGCAGAATGTTCTGCCGAGATTGTCCGTAACGGAATTGACAGAGGCGAAGAAAATCTTTGGACCGGAAGCGAAAATGATTTTATTGAGTATATTTTTGAAAAAGATATAAAAATAAATAAAATCAGACTTATCTTTGACAGTAACCTCAACAGAAAATATTATAATATGCCCTGCAATTATCCCTTGGTGCAAACAGAATTCAAATTGCCCGAAACTTTGATTAAAGAATACAAGATTCAAGGAATTTCAGAAAACGGTAAAATAGAAGAAATTCATATCTCCGATAATCATCAACGATTTGCAAAGCATCTTGTAGACTGGAGCATAAAGAGAATTCGCTTTGTTCCGATTGCAACACACGGTGCAAAGGAATTCAGACTGTTTAATTTTGAAATTGAATAACCATAGCAACTAAAAAGTCGTTTTATAACACCTAATAGTGATAAAATGTAAGTAAAATTTCCAACACTTATTTAAAGACCTCAACTTTACTCAAAATATGTCTCAAAAGGATAACCTTACTAACAATGATACTATGAAATTTTTTAACAGACTTAAAATTGAAATGTTCTATGGTGAGAAGTTTGACAGGATAGCGATTTCCTTGATGAATTAAAGAAATATATTTGCAACTAAAACAATGACTATACTTTCCTAAAAATAAAAGAAATGAGCTCGGTACAAAACCGAACTCATTCGTATGTAACTTAATATTTATTTTTTCTGATCTCTGGAACTCACTTCATTAAATAACATTAATGTTTTGGTTTAATTATTTGTATTCCTCAAGGATTTCTCTCATAAGCTTCGGGTTATCTGTCATAAGGCAATCTGCACCGAGTTCTATAAGAGTACGCATTTCGTCAGGATCGTTGATTGTCCAGTACTGAACAGCAATATTACGCTTGTGAGCACGCTTAACAAGACTTTTGCTTACAAGGTTAAGATCGAATCCGATATCGTAAGAAACAGGAATCTGAAGGGTTGAGAAGCTACTGTTGTCAAAAAGATTTACACCAAGATACTGTGTAAGAACAAACTGTGCTGCCTTATACGGTGCTGCACCGTCAAGAAGGTCGGGGTAATTCTCTTTAAGCTCTTCACCGATTTCGTCCTTAAAGGTGCCGACAACAATCTGATCAAGATAGTTCGGGAATCTTTCCTTGAGCATATCGTAGAAAAGCTTACAGGCTTTTTTGCCTTCTTCTCCTTCATTCTTGATTTCAAGAATGAACATAAGGTCAGGATGGCTTTCGTAGAAAAATTCAAAAAGTTGATCCGCTGTTGCCATCTGAAGACCTATAGCTTTGAAATCCTCTACATCCTTGTAAATTCGCTGTCCGTTTTCATCTTTGAAATAGTATCCGAAATTGTACTGCTGAAGCTCTTCAAGTGTCATATCAGCGATATAGTGACGTTTTGATTCATCTTCAATAAGAGCTTCCATCTCTTCATAACTGATATCACCGTTTACGTTACATGTTTCGTCAATGTAGCTGTCATGATTGAATACAAGGTAGCCGTCTTTTGTCATATAAATGTCACTTTCAACGATGTCTACTTTGTGTGTAAGAACAGCTTCTTTGAAAGCAAGAAGTGTGTTTTCGGGATTAATATCACCACCGCCACGGTGAGCTGCAATCATAGTCGGCTGGCCTTCTTTTAAAACAAACGGGTTTTCCTCAAGATTCTTTTTCGGAGGAATTATGTTGATTGTTGCAAAGAAAATAACAAGGACAAGAACAATACAGCCAAATACTTTCAATCCCTTATACTTTTTATTGCTTTTTTCAGTCTTCTTTTTCATTTTATAAATCCTTTCATTTAAACCGGAATATTTATGTTTATAACACAAAATACGTAATTAATCAACACAAAAAGCTTTTCAGCTTTACATATCAGATATAATGTAAAAATCTCAGATTGTTATAACCTGAGATTTTTGTTACATTATTCAAAATCAATTTCAGCAATAACGGGACAGTGGTCAGACGGGAAAGCACCGTCTATTTTATCCTGTACAACCTGATATACCAAAGCGTTGAATCCCTCGGTTATAAACACAAAGTCGATAACCGATCTTTCACCATTGTGGTGGAAAAACTCGTGGAATGTGAATGTGTCCTCCGTTACGGGGGCAACATATTTGGTATCTTTGAAAATACCATAGCCGATCATGTCGGGATAGCAATCTGTTTTTTCAGGAATATTGAAGTCTCCTGTGATAACGATTGGGCAGTCGATGTTTTTTGCAAATTCATTGATAAGGCGAACACCGTTTTTACGTGCCTCGATGCTGATGTGGTCAAGGTGAGTGTTCATCGCAACGAAAACTTTTCCACTTCCCTTATCACGAAGCTTTGCATAAGAGCAAACTCTTGTGCAGGCTGTATCCCATGACCTTGACGGTACATCGGGAGTTTCACTTATCCAGAAGGTGTTGCCTTCAATAAAATCAAATTTATCTTTCTTGTAGAAAACGGGAGAGAATTCTCCGTCTTCCTTTCCGTCATCTCTGCCTACACCGACATAATCATATTCAGGCATATTTTTCCAGAAAACTTTCATCCAGTCAAGATGAGCCTCCTGAAGTCCGAAAATATCGGGCATATATTTGCGTACGGTTGCAATAACGTCATCCTGACGGTCAAACCAATCGTGACCTTCGCAGCCGTGGCAAAGGACGTTAAAAGTCATAACTTTCATTATTCAACACCACCGTTGTTTGTAATCTGATAACTGAGAGTCATAAGACTGTCGTTAAGGTGAACGTTTTCAACATTTGCCTGGGGATAAACTGAATTGATATCGTAATGGCTGAAATTCCAGAAATTTGTGATACCTAAGTTTATAAGTCTGTCAACAATTTCAGGAGTTGCGAGTGTCGGAGTGCAGAGCACAGCAACAATCGGCTCAACCTCTTTACAGTAAATTTCAAGGTCTTCAATAGGAGAAATTGAAATACCTTTGATTCTGACGTCCTGCATTTCCTCAGCTCTTTTATCGAAAATACCGACAAGCTCAAATCCTCTGTCTTCAAAAGCCATATGTGCAGCGATTGCTTTACCAAGGTTACCGCAACCGATAATAATTGTCTTGAAGCCGTTACCAACACCAAGGATTGAACCGATTTCGGTGCGGAGCTGGTCAACATTGTATCCGTATCCCTGCTGACCGAAACCGCCGAAGCAGTTAAGGTCCTGCCTGATCTGCGATGCTGTGAATCCCATCATCTGTGAAAGCTCACGCGATGAAATTCTTGAAACATTCTTCTTCTTAAGCTCACCGAGAAATCTGTAATATCTCGGCAGTCGCTTGATTACGGACATTGATATGTCCTTTTTCTCTTTTGGCATAATAAATCCTCTCTGTAATGGTATTTATGCTCTGAGTTTTTTTACTGTTTCCATAACATAGTTGCCGAATTCTTCACACGTACAGCCTGTGTCACGGCCTGTAATCTGAAGCTTCTTTTCTTCATACATACAGATGTCGAGTGCTCTTTCAAGCAAGTCTGCGCTTTCCTGCTCACCGATGTGAGAAAGAAGCATAACTGTAGCACGGAGCATTGAGCAAGGATCAGCATACTGACCTCTGCCTTCACGCATCATACGGGGAGCTGAACCGTGGATAGCTTCAAACATAGCATATTTCTTACCGATGTTTGCACTGCCCGCAGTACCAACGCCACCCTGGAATTCAGCTGCTTCGTCTGTGATGATGTCACCGTAAAGGTTCGGAAGAATGAACACCTTGAAATCCTTACGGCGTTTCGGGTCAATAAGCTTTGCTGTTGTGATGTCGATATACCATTCATCAGTTGTGATTTCGGGATAATCCTTACCGATGTTTTTGCAAAGGTTAAGGAACTTACCGTCAGTTGTCTTGATGATGTTTGCCTTTGTGATGATAGAAACTCTTTCTTTCTTGTTTCTTCTTGCATAGTCATATGCAAGCTTTGCAATTCTTTCGCAGCCTTCAGTTGTTGTAACAACAAAGTCAACTGCAAGGTCGTCAGTTACATTAAAGCCCTTTGAGCCGACAGCGTAAGCACCTTCTGTGTTCTCACGGAAGAATGTCCAGTCGATGCCCTCGTCAGGAACCTTAACGGGACGAAGGTTAGCAAAAAGGTCGAGAGCCTTTCTCATTGCAACGTTTGCACTTTCAATGTTCGGCCACGGATCGCCTGCCTGAGGTGTTGTTGTGGGTCCCTTGAGGATAACGTGACAAGCCTTGAGCTCTTCAAGAACATCGTCTGGAATAGCCTTGTTAGCTGCAACACGGTTTTCAATTGTAAGTCCGTCGATAACCTTGAATTCAACCTTGCCTGCAGCAACCTTGTCAGCAAGCATATACTCAAGAACTCTTGCACTTTCCTTTGTAATAACGGGACCGATACCGTCACCGCCGCAAACACCGATGATGATTTTATCAAGCTTTTCAAAGTCAACGAAATCGCCCTGAGCCTTGATTGCATCTGAACGGTCGCTCTGCTCGCGCATAAGAGCTTTAAATTTTTCTACTGCATTTTTAATCTGTAATTCTGTCATTGTAATTCTCCTTATGAGTTCTCTCTTGTGTAGTCAAGAAGGCTGCCTGCGAGGATAATATCTCTCTGACGCTCAGAAAGCTGATAATCAAGAGCATACTCTTCGCCTGTTGTGATGTTTTTGAGTGTTACCTCACTGCCGTTTGCGATTGCTTCACGTATAGCCGGGAGGCAAAGCTCGTCGTTTACGCTGATCTTGTCGTAGTCAGCTTCGTTTTTGAATGTGAACGGAATAATACCTGCGTTAACAAGGTTTGCACAGTGAATACGTGCGAAAGACTTTGTAACAACAGCTTTGATTCCGAGGTAAAGCGGAACGAGTGCCGCATGCTCTCTTGATGAACCCTGACCGTAGTTAGCACCGCCGATGATGATACCTTTGCCTGCTTCCTTACAATGCTCAGCAAACTTTTCGTCGCACTGCTTGAAGCAGAAGTTTGAAAGGAAGGGGATGTTTGAACGGTAGGGGAGAATCTTTGCGCCTGCGGGCATAATATGGTCAGTTGTTATGTTGTCACCAACCTTAAGAACTGCCTTTGCAGTAATTTCTTCAGGAAGAGCCTCTGTCTTCGGGAAGGGCTTGATATTCGGACCATACATAATCTCAACGCTGTCAGCATCTTCAATTGCTGCGGGCATCGCGATCATATTGTCGTTGATGATGAATTCATCAGGCATTTCAATTTCAGGCATTTCTCCGAGCTTGCGCGGATCAGTAAGAACACCTGTAAGAGCAGAAGCAGCTGCAACTTCGGGGCTTACAAGGTAGATACCTGCGTCTGCAGTACCCGAACGGCCTTCAAAGTTACGGTTGAATGTACGGAGTGATACACCTGCTGAATTAGGTGACTGACCCATACCGATACACGGACCGCAAGCTGATTCAAGAATTCTTGCACCTGCGTCGATCATATCTGAAAGTGCACCGCTGAGAGCGAGCATATTAAGAACCTGCTTTGAACCGGGAGCAATCGAAAGGCTTACTGAAGGACAAACTGTCTTACCCTTAAGGATAGCTGCAACCTTGAGCATATCCATAAGTGATGAGTTTGTGCAAGAACCGATGCAAACCTGGTCAACCTTGATTTCACCGATTTCTTCAACCTTCTTAACGTTGTCCGGCATATGAGGCATAGCGGCGAGAGGAGCGAGAGTTGAAAGGTCAATTTCGATAACCTCGTCATATTCTGCACCTTCATCAGCTGAAAGCTCAATCCAATCCTTTTCACGGCCCTGAGCCTTAAGGAATTCACGTGTGATATCGTCAGACGGGAAGATTGATGTTGTAGCACCAAGCTCAGCACCCATGTTTGTGATTGTAGCTCTTTCGGGAACTGAAAGTGTCTTTACACCTTCTCCGCCGTATTCAACAATCTTACCTACGCCGCCCTTAACGGACATAATGCGGAGAACTTCAAGAATGATGTCCTTTGCAGCAACCCAGGGTGAAAGCTTACCTGTGAGGTTAACTCTTACCATTTTCGGCATAGTAATATAGTATGCACCGCCACCCATAGCAACGGCAACGTCGAGTCCGCCTGCACCCATTGCAAGCATACCGATACCGCCACCTGTGGGTGTATGTGAGTCAGAACCGATAAGTGTCTTACCCGGAGCACCGAAACGCTCAAGGTGTACCTGATGGCAGATACCGTTACCAGGACGTGAGAAACGAATACCTCTCTTCTTTGCAACTCTTTGGATAAAACGGTGGTCATCAGCGTTTTCAAAACCTGTCTGAAGTGTGTTGTGGTCAATATAAGCGACTGAAAGCTCAGTTTTGACTCTTTCAATACCCATCGCCTCGAACTCAAGGTAAGCCATTGTACCTGTAGCGTCCTGAGTAAGAGTCTGGTCAATTCTGAGACCGATTTCACTGCCTACGGTCATATCACCGGAAAGAAGGTGATTTTTAATGATTTTTTGCGCGATTGTATAGTTCATAAAAACAGTTGAACCTCCGACTTGTTTAATTTTTTAACAAAGTTTATTTTATTCCATAAAGAGATCTTTGTCAATAATTTGACGATATTTTTTGACAAATATTTTATATGTTTTATATGGTAATAAGAACAGAAACGTTTTGATTAACAAAACAAGGTAATAAGAAAATTTCAGTTTTATAAATTCGGGTTTGTCGGGATAAATCCCGAAAGTAAAAAGTAAAAAGTAAGAAGTAATAGTGAATAAGTGAGGGTCTGCGACGCTGAAATATAATAACGGTTGCGTTGCAACCTACACCTCACCACCGCCTACGGCGGAGCCTTTTTCTCCGAAAACGGGCACCCCTTTGTCGCTACGCCACATTTCCCCTGTCAGGGGA
>JAZRNR010000049.1:0-28187 GCA_045648305.1 Acutalibacteraceae bacterium | reverse complement strand
GATATGTTCCCGTTTGATAACGTTATTGAACAGTGTACTCAGAATATTTCACCGAATCCTCACGAAAGAATGCTTATAAGAACCTGGCCTGTAAAGCTGTCGCATTTTGTAAGGAATGTGTTTGATGTTATAATTCCGATTTTCGGAATTGCCTTCAGCGATATAAGATTTTATAAGTTTGTTGTTCCTGCAGTATTCATTCCTATGGGAGCGTTAACCCTTCTGAGTGTAAGAAACATTACAGAAAGAATCCCTCAGCCACCGCTTGAAAAGAAACAGAAGGTTTCCTTATGGTACGGAATTTCTCAGGTAATGAAGAATAAATATAACTGGTTGAATACTATTTCCACATTGCTCGATTCTTTCGGAAACGGAATGATAAGCATCGTAAACGTTATGTACTTCTTCTCTTTCCGTATGTATACCCAATGTGCAATTTACGGTCTTATGAAAACATTGATGAGCTTCAGGTCAACACCTCTGAGCTTTGTTGCACCGTACTTTGTAAGAAATTTCTCATACAGAACTCTGAAGATTTCTAAACTCATTATATGTGCAACGTGTGCCGTTGCAGAAATGCTGACGATTATGACATTCCCCACAAACCAGAATATGTGCGGTATTGTTATTTTTGCTTGTGAATTTGTTAAAGGTTTTGCAAACTCAATTCCCGATGTTGCCGATAGCGATATGACTATCAGAAAGAACGACTATCAGATGTATCTTTCAGGCGAACGACTTGAGAATTTCAGCGGTGTGTTCAACTGGATAATTTCTCCCGTTACCACATTTGTCAGCCTGATAATCCCTGTAATTATTCTCAAAAACGGATTCAATTCAAACTGGGATGTTCTTTATATCGATTCTGCAAGATTTAATATTCTTGCGGTTCCGTTGCTGTTTGACCTTGCAGGCTTCGTTCTTATGATTATTCCGTATCTGTTCTGGGATTTCAACAATCCGCAGCACGAATACGTTATGGAGGTTCTCAAGCAAAGAGAAAAGCTCGCCCAAGAGGGTTATTTCCCGTCAGAATATGAGGGTGGACTTAACTTTGCAGAACCCGGTGAGCTTCACGGCGGAATACCCGTTGAGTCTGCTTCTATGATTGAAAAGCGTAATTCACTTCTGGAAAAGGAAGCGGAAATTCCCGAACCGGTTAAAACCAATTAAAAATTTATCTTACACGAATGATATGCACCTCGAAATGTGAACTGCTTTTGGAGGTGCATATTTTATATAAGAAAAATCGTACACAGAAGGTGTTTATATGAAATTTGTAATGATGTCTGACACACATTATATTTCGCGCAGAATGATAGCTGATAAAACGGACAAAGAGCTGATGCTCCAGCCTGCGGTGACGGAAGCTGCTATTTTGCAAGCTTCAAAGGACTGTGATGTTCTGTTCATCGTCGGCGACCTTACTAACAGTGGAGACCGTTATTCGCACGAAGATTTTTCGGCTTTTCTTCGAGAAGTCAAACAGTCAGGAACAAAAATATATGTCATTTTTGCTACCCACGATTTTCACCATCACAAAGCCTATGTAAGAAAACATGGTGAAAAAACAGAGTATAAAAGCCACCCGTGGGACAGTCCTTGGTTCGATATTGAAAAAGCGGATTGGAGAAAGCTTGTAAAAGATGAGTTTTCATCTCTGTCGGATGAAGAAGTTGTTCCGGGACTTGTGCCTGCACTTTCACCCGAGGAAATATGGGAAATCTACCGTGAGTTCGGTCCGGATGAAGCGTATTCTGTCCATGAACCAAGTTTTTCTTACTGTCTGGATCTTGACGAAAAGACGCGTTGCCTTATGCTCAATGATATTTTCCGCAATGAAGAAGCACTGAAAGATAAAAGCCCGACTTATTCTCCGTCCTGCCTTCGTTGGATGAAGCAGATGTATGATGAAGCCGAAAGAGATAAAAAGTATATATTTATCTGCTCGCATCATCCGATGCTTCCCGCAGTTCCTGCACATCGAATCGGTGCAGGTAAAGGAAATCGTGATATGCGTTCTCCTGCAGTCGGACATATGCTTGCTGATATGGGATTTGACCTTGCGTTTACAGGACACTCCCATTTCTGTGACGTCGGGTATCTCAGAAGCGACAACGGCAATCTTATTTGGGATATCACCACGCCAAGTGTCAGATTTTACCCTCCGGCATACAGAGAAATTGAGCTTAACGGAGAAAGCAAAACAGTTGAATATAACTGTAAATATATAAATGCCGTTGAAAATACACCATTAGAAGAAGAAACACTTTTTGAGCATTATCACAAGAAATTCTACGATGACTATTACCGAATGGTTACCGGCTCAAATACAACGGTGAAAAAGTTAATGGACACCCTCACGGTGAAGGATATTTATTTTCTTGTCAAAGGCAAAGCAAGTCTGACGGCCGAAGAATACAACGGGATTAAAAATCTGAAGATTTTTGACCTTATCATTGAATCTGCTTTTAATATGCTTATCGGTGACGGTGCATACACCCCGGACACACCTGAATACAAAGTACTGATGTCGCTGTGTGCGAAGCTTGACAGCATTATCGATACACAACCGTTTGTAAATGTTAAAGACAAGTATCTTGGTGGTTATTCCGTTTCTGAAATTATTGAACCGATGCTCTTTAATAATTTTGTGCCGGATAGAAAAGGCACACTTGATTTGACAAAGATTCCCGAGCCACGAATAGAAACTCCCGTTTACACCTCACACGCAGGCGATGTTCTTATGGGTGTGATATGTGTTCTTGCACTAGTGTTATCTCCGCTTGCACCGATTGCTGTCGCAATTTCATTGCCCGTGCTCACGGTGAAAAAGAAGCAGAAAGCGAAAAAACACAAAGGCCCGTTTTACAGATATTCGTAATTGCACAAAATTACGCAAGCACAAACGTGAAGACGAAAGTTTTATTTGAAATATTGTTAGTTGCGATATCAAATATCAAAATATGCCCGACAGGCTACTAATATACGGCTTATTGTTTTGTGTTAAGCTAAGATTTTGGTAATATTGTTACAAATCAACTTGGAATATTTGTTGAATGTTTTTTCTGTTTATGACTTTTGTTTCTTGATTTTGCCGATTTAAAGTGATACAATAAAATCACTATGTATTCTGGATTTTTCTGGAAAAACGAGGAGATGTGATGCATGAAAAGAATTATGAAAAACACATTGGCTATCGTTGTTGCACTAGCGATGTTTGCGTGCTCAACACCAATTGGTGGATTGTTGGGTCTGGAGCCCTTGACGGCTTCTGCAATGTGTGCCACAGAATGTGCAAGCGATGGAATAGTGGACTTCAGTTTGCCGGGCGGTAAGCTTCCTACATGTACTGAAGCTGGCTTTGGTGTTGCTCATTGTAAGATATGTGGAGACGAAATGGAGGTTGGCGTTGCTCCGTTAGGACACGCGGAACCTGGCGAATCAGCGATTCTTGTAAGTGTTAAGCCGACTTGTACGGATAAAGGTACGGGTACTTATTACTGTGAGGATTGCTTTGAACCGGTTACGATTGGAATTCCCGCAAATGGACATAACATTGATTCGGCAGAGTGGGAAGTTGTTGAAGAAGCAACATGCCAAAAGGTCGGAAAGAGAGTTAAGTTCTGTACAATTTGTAACGAAGCGGTCGAAACAGAGTATATGTATGCTGACCATATAGAAGGACCGTGGCAGACATCAATTCCTGCAACATGTGCAAATGTTGGTGAAAAGATCAAAGAGTGTCTTTCGTGTGGAGAGGTGCTTGCTGTTGAGAAAATCGAGAAGACAGAGCATATCGCAGGGGAAACTGTAGTTGTTGATTCAACTTGTACCGGCAAGGGTTATTCTTATGTAAAGTGTGCCCAGTGCGGAGTTTGTCTTGAACAGAACCTTATTGATCCTAAAGATCACACAGAGGGTGAATGGAAAACAGTAGTTGCGGCTACATGCTCAAATACAGGTTACAAAGAGTTGAATTGTGCAGAGTGTGGTGTTCTTCTCAGCACCGAAACAGTTTCGGCTCTCAGTCATAAAACTGTTGCGGATATCGTTCCTGCAACATGCACAACACCCGGCAGCAAAAAAACATATTGTGGTGTATGTGATACTGTTATTTCGATAGAGTCGATTGCGGCAAATGGTCATAGTGACGAATATGAGCAGATTACAAAAGAGGCAACCTGTACCGAAAGAGGAGAGGTTGTAACCCGTTGCGGTGTATGCGATGCTGTTACAGATGTAAAAGCAACAGGCAAAGGTTCTCATATTGGCGGAACAGTTAAAACTGTAAAAGAAGAAACTTGCACAACTAAGGGTCTTGAAGCTATTGCTTGTGTAAATTGTGGCGAAGTTATTTCTGAAAGTGAGACAGATGTTTTGGATCATACTTATGGTCCCTACGTTTTAATAAAAGAGCCTACCTGTACAACTGAAGGCGAAAAAGTAAAGGTTTGTAGCCGTTGTGGAGAAACAACAGAACCCGAAGTTGTTGCGGCTCATGATTGTACTCCGGGTGAATGGAAAATAGTTTCAACTGCAACTTGTCTTTACGAAGGTTACAAGTATCAGGAGTGCTCAGATTGTCACGCTGTTCTTGAGGAAGTTTCAACGCCCAAGACAGAACATACTGAAGGTGTATTTATTACAACAATTTCACCTACATGTACAAATCCGGGCGAAAAGGTTAAAAAATGTTCAACATGCAACTGTGTAACAGAAGTTGAAATCATTAAAAAGAAAGAACACATCGCAGGTGCTCCCGAGGTTGTGGTTGTTCCGGATTGTGTAAATAAAGGAAGAATGGATACTTGCTGTTCAGCTTGCGGATTACTCCTCGAGACAAAGGAACTGTCATCACTCGGACACACAGAAGGTCCGTGGGTTGTAGTTTATGAAGCTACAGAACTCAGCAAGGGTCTTATGTCGAAGAGTTGTACGGTGTGCGGCCATGAACTTACAAGAAAAGAAATCCTTGCTCATAAACACACTGCAAAAGCCTGGGTGGAAACTAAAGCACCGACATGTAACGATGCAGGCTATAAAGTACAGGAATGTGCAATTTGCGGTATTGTAATGGAAGAGGCTGAAATTCCTGCTTTAGGTCATGCTGAAAATGGTGTGTGGGTTACTGTTGATAATCCTACTTGTACAACTGAAGGCAGACAGATTTTAAGCTGTACTCGTTGCAATAGCGTTATGGACGAACGTGCAGTAGCTGAACTCGGTCATGAAACGAGTGAAAACTGGACAGTAATTAAAGAGGCTACATGTCTCCAAAGTGGAATAAAAGCAAGAACGTGTACTCGTTGTGACGTTATCATTGAGACACAGACATATAGCGCTCACAATCATACTCCGGGTAAATATGTTACAACAATACCTGCAACATGCCTCACAAAGGGTGAGTCTACAAGCAGTTGTGAAGTTTGTGGTGTTGTAGTTGATAAAATTGAAATCCCGGCAACGAATCATGATTATACGGGTGTATGGGTTGAAACTAAGGCTCCAACTTGTACAACAACAGGTATAGAAACAAAGTATTGCGGCATTTGTAATGCAGCGGTCGACACACGAGTTGTGTCTGCATTGGGACATATCGAGAGCGATTGGATTATTGCAACAGCTCCTGACTGCGAAACAGCAGGTGAGAGCTACACGAAATGTACAGTTTGCAGCAATGTAATTCATACAAGAACAGAAGCTCCTCTTGGACACACATACGGTCCTGCACACAATTGCACAGAGCCTCAGGTTTGTCTTGTTTGTGAAGAAGTGCTTGCAAAGAATGATAACGCAAGTCACGTATGGTCTGATTGGAAGCTTTGTCGTGAAGCGAAAAAATACAGAGATGAAATTCAGGAAAGACACTGTACAAAGTGTGATGCTAAAGAGTACAGAGTAATTGAATTTACTTGTGGTGCACATACGCTTTGGCCTCACAATATGAATGCTCATGAGGATGGCAAGTGCTGCGCTTGTGATGCATACAAATTCTTCCAAAGAATTTTTGATAGAATATTCTGGATTTTCCCGAGTTACAGATGCAGGGTTTTGATACCGACTCGCTGAATTTTATATCCGGAAAGAGAAAAAGTTTCCTGAGATGGAGGGAAAAACATGTTAAAAACAAGTAAAAAAGTAATTTCGCTGCTTTTAGTTGTATTGATGATGTTTACTGCTTTCCCGTTACAGGTATTGGCTGAGGAAACTCATGATCACGAACATGATCATGAACAGATTCAGTTTGAAACCTTGGGACTCGGCAACAACTATTGTGCAACTGTAGCAGCTCAATGGGCAATAGAACATTGGAACGATTACGATTCCATACTTTTGGGCACGGGATATTGGTATGATGGCGGCGACTGTGCAAACTTTGTATCCCAGTGTCTGTACATGGGCGGTATGGATATGAGTACCTATTGGAATACCAATGGTTATCTGGCTCATTGGACTCAACCACACGGAAATCAGTATGCCGGCTCATATGTAAGATGTGTCCAGCTTTACAATTTCCTTGTAAAAATGGGTGCTCAGGTTATTAAAAACCCGAAGGCATCCGATGTAAGTATCGGTGATGTTATTCTTTATAACAACCCGAGCATCGGCAGATTGAATCACTCTGCTATTGTTATTGATATTAAAAATGGTGAACCTGTTATTGCTGCTCACTCGGTAAACGGAGTGAAATACAGAACAGACGATCCATACAAAGAGTGGCACCTTGGTTTTAGTGCCGCAGATACATACCTTATGAAACTTGACGGTTTAACTTGTGTAAACAATAATCCGAGAAGTTTTGATGTCTACACTGCATCCGGTGGTGATATGAAGCTTTATAAGGAAGCATCAACATCCAAAGGATATCACACTAAATTCTTGTCAGGTGAGTATGCTCATGTTTACAAGAAGAGTGCAGACGGTCAGTGGGGTTATACATTCAGATACGGACATTGGGGTTGGATCAGACTTTCTAACTTTAATTATCGTACTCATATCGAGTCTGCTCCTGTAAGTCATATTTTCGGTGATTGGTTTGTAGATAAAGTTGCTGACTGTAAAAATGATGGTATAGATAAGCACGTTTGCAAACGCTGCGGATATACAGAAACAAAGACTACAAAGGGTGGTCATATCATCGATCCTAAAGCAACTTGTCTTGATGCAGGTTTCTGTAAAATTTGTGGTGAACAGTGTGAGAATCCTCTCGGTCATAATTGGGATGCAGGTAAGGTAACGACTCAGCCGACCTGTACAAAAGAAGGTGTAAAGACCTTTATATGTAAGAGGGATTCAAGCCATGTAAGAACTGAGACTGTTGCAGCACTTGGTCATGATTATAAAGTGAGTGCAACATCTCCGACATGTACGGCACACGGTGAAACCATCTATAAATGTTCGCGTTGTTCAGATTCATATATCGTGGCAAATCCGAACGGTGGTTGGTCAGACTGGACAGATGATGCAACTCTGGCATCAACTCTTCCTCAGAATAAGGTTAAGACGAAGACACAGTACAGCTATAAAGATAAAGAGTTTTCTGAGTCAGACAGCTCATCTAAGGATGGCTGGACCCACTATGATACAAAGCGTACATCTTGGGGATTACCTCAGGGACCGGTTTACACCGACCCTTCAAACGGTTCAAGAAACGTTTGGTCTGAGCAGTATGTATCGTCATCAAATTATAAGACCGTGTACAATTATTACTATTATTCGAAGGCGGAAACTGGTTATGGCACCAGTTATTATGGAAATAATACATATGGTTACAACAAGTACACTGTAGCATTAGACAGCGAACTTAAGTTGACAGGTTCGGTAAGCTATAATGGATATACAATAAACAAATATGAGATGTGGCACACAAACAACACCAAGTGGCGATCCGTTTATGCTTGCTATCCGGGTGAAGCACCTTATCAATATAAAACAGAGGAGTGGGTGTCAGATAATTACAGCACCCGTTGGTACTATCAGGAACCTGTTTATACTTACTATTTCTGGAAATGGAATGATTGGTCAGAATGGCAGGATAATGCTGTACCTTCAGAAAGCAACAGAGAGATTAAAACAAGAACTCTCTACAGGTACGATCTTACAGCGTTAGGTCATGCATGGAAAGATGACGCAAAAGTACAGGTATGTAAGTGCGGAACAGACGAAAGTGCAGATTATTGTTATGCAGTAGGACAGGTTTGTTCACGTTGTGGTGCAACAAACAGTGCCGCTACAAAATATTACAACCACAATTACGGTTCAAAGTATCAGGTAAGTAATGTTAACGGTGTTATCACATACCGTGAAGACTGCCAGAACAGCAACTGTGATTGTTACAGAATTACAACAACATCATCCTGTAACTTTAAAATTACATCAGAAGCGGATGCGACATGTACAACAGACGGTTATGAAGTCTGGACTTGTACATATCACGGGGAAACAAAGAAGATTACAACAACACCTAAGTTAGGTCACAATGTTCCTGCAAATGCACAGGGTGTTATAATCAAACCGGCAACTTGTGCAGAAGATGGTATTTTAAGAAAATACTGTGAAAGATATGATAATGGTAAAACATGTAGCCATTATGTGGATACACCAATTCCTGCATTTGGTCACACAATGACAAAATATGATGCAATTACGGCAACGTGTATCGAAGATGGTCGTTCAGAATATTATCAGTGCGAACTTTGTAACGGTTTCTTTGCAGATAAAAACGGAAAAACTGAAATCGAAAAGGATTCATGGATCATAGATGCTTATGGTCATGTATCAACAGACAGCGTTGAATGGATAGTTGTTGAAGAAAACGGTTGCGGTAAGACAGGCTGGAAGCACAAACTCTGTGACAGAGAAATTGAGGGTAAGGTTTGTAACGCTGTGATCGATGAAGCAGCTATTCCGGAAATTACACCTGACATCCAGGTGATAAGACATAACGAATATGTTGAACTTGTTGATGGTGAGTGGGTTCCTACATCATGTGAATACGATGGTATTATCTATCTTACATGTATGAATTGCTACGGCACAGACCACGCTCACAGCAGACTTCCGGATGTTATTGAAGAACCCGTAACTGTCGGAAGACTTGAACATGCACCGGGTAATTGGATTGTTGATGAAGAAACTATTTGTATTTATCCCGGTCATCAGCATAAGGAATGTACTCGTTGCGGAACATTCCTTGAAGAAGAAATAATTGAGGCAAAGTATACACAGCATCTTCTTGCTGAGGTTAAATATGGCGACGGATGTATCGATAAGGATTGCGTAAGATGTGATTACTTCGAAAAAGGAACACATAAATTCCAGAGAGATACTTCAAGAGACGTTGCTCCTACATGTACAGAAAGAGGCCTTCAGGCAAGTACATGTTCAATCTGCGGTAAATATGATGATGTGGAGCTTGACGAGCTTGGTCACGACCATAAGTTTGTAAAGACAACAACACCAACCTGTACGACTGCAGGATATGATGTATATACCTGTGAAAGAAATGTCAATGGTAAGGTTTGTGGTGACACATACGAAACAAACCCTGTTAGTCCTTTAGGTCATGACCTGAAGAAAACGGATGCTGTTGAGCCTCTTTGCGAAAAAGACGGTAATATCAGGTATTATACTTGTCAGAGGTCTTACTGCCAGAAAATATTTGAAAATGAAGACGCAAATACAGAACTGAAAATCGCAGATACTGTTATTGCACAGCTTGGTCACGAACCCGATAACAACTGGGTTGTAATAAAGGAACCCACTTGCTCAGAAAAGGGAGAAGAGCAGTGCAAGTGCGTAAGACACGATGACGGCAAGACTTGTGAAAAGACCTATTCAAGAGAGCTTGAAATAGTTCCCGATGCACATGATTGGGATGAAGGTGTGATTGATCCTTCTGCAACTTGTATTACTCACGGCACAAAGACATATACTTGCCAGAATGATAATTCTCACCAGTATACAGAAGAAGTTGCAATTGATCCGGATAACCACGTTGGCTCAACATATATCAAGGATCAGAAAGATGCAACCTGTGAAGTAGACGGTTATACAGGAGATATCCATTGCTCAGATTGTGATAAGATGCTTGAAGAAGGCGAAGTAATTCCCGCATTCGGTCACGATTGGGGCGAATGGACAACAGTAAAAGAAGCTGTCTGTGAAGAAGATGGTCTTGAACGCAGAATCTGTAAAAATGATGCAAGTCATATCCAAGAAAATGTGCTTGAGATGATCGGACACGATTGGGATGATGGCGTTGTTTATACAGAACCTACTTGTAAAAATTACGGTTCAATGATCTTTACATGTAGAAACGACGAATCACACAAGAATGTTAAGTACATTATTCCTCTTGATATTGAAAATCACGTTGGAGAAACTTATATCCAAAGTGCAAGAGAAGCAACTTGTGAAGTTGATGGTTACACAGGTGATACATATTGTGCTGATTGTGACAGAAAGATTAAAGACGGTGAAGTAATTCCCGCACATGGTCATGATTGGGGCGAGTGGACAACCGTAACACCGGCAACTTGTGAAGTTGAAGGACTTGAACAGAGAATTTGTAAGATTGATGCAAGCCATATTGACAAGAATAAACTTGCAGCAATTGGACACGACTGGGATGACGGTGTAGTTGATCCTTCATCAACATGTCGAGATCACGGTACAAAGACATATACTTGTCAGAATGACAATACTCATCAGTACACCGAACAGGTAGAGCTTAATCCTGACAATCATGTTGAGGAAACATATATCAAGGATCAGAAGGCTCCCACTTGTGAAGGTGACGGATATACAGGTGATACATACTGCTCAGGTTGTGACAAGAAGCTTAAAGACGGCGAAGTAATTCCTGCTCATGGTCATGATTGGGGTGAGTGGACAACCGTAACAGAAGCAACTTGCGAAAACAACGGTCTCGAGCAGAGAATTTGTAAGATTGATGCAAGTCATATTGAAGAGAATCCTCTTGAAGCGATTGGCCATAATTGGGATGACGGAGTAGTCGATTCTGAATCAACATGTAATGAGCAGGGTAAAAAGACTTATACATGTAAGAATGATGAATCTCATAAAAAGACAGAAGAACTTCCGATTAACCCTGACAATCACGTCGGTGAAACGTATGTTGATGGTGCGAAGGACGCAACTTGTGAAGGTGACGGTTACACAGGCGACACATATTGCTCAGATTGTGACAAGAAACTTGAAGATGGTGAAGTGATCCCGGCACACGGTCATGACTGGGACGAATGGCAAACTACTGATAATCCGACTTGTGACGGTGAGGGAACAAAAGAAAGAGTATGTAAACATGATAGTTCGCATACAGAAAAAGAAAGTGTGCCAGCAACAGGTCATAATGCTGTAGCTGATGCTGCCGTAGAGCCGACTTGTACACAGAGCGGTCTTACAGCAGGCTCACACTGTGGTTCTTGCGGTGAAATTCTTGAAGCTCAGGAAAAAGTTCCTGAACTTGGTCACGATATGGGTGAGTGGTACGCTAAAACACCAGCCGGATACGGTGTAGAAGGTGTTGAACAGCGCGACTGTTCTAGAGGTGACAAGAGCGAGACAAGACCGATTCCGGCACTTGTTAAATCTAAATACACAGCAACCTTTGTTATAGGTGATAAGATTATCGGAACCGTTGTGTTTGAGGAAGGCGCTAAGAGCATCAAAGAACCTGAAATTCCTGAGAGAGACAACTATATCGGCTATTGGGAAGATTACGAGCTTAAGGACGAAAACATAGTAATCAACGGTTATTATGAGTTAAAGAACTCTGACAGCGTTAGCGATATCATCCCCGGTAAGGAAGCTGAATATAAGGATGGCGTTGTTGAAATTACACTCAGCGCAAGTGCTGAATCCAAGAAAGTAAATATTATCTCAGAAAATACTACTCCGGTCGATGTTGTTCTTGTACTTGATCAGTCAGGTAGTATGAAGGAAACTCTTGGTTCAGGTACTCCGAAAATCGATGCACTTGTAAACTGTGCAAATGATTTTGTTGATAAGATTTATGCAAATGCTGCTGCAACCGGTGCAGATCACAGAGTTGCGGTTGTTGGCTTCGCAATGGGTAATTATACTTCTGACTCGAAAAATTATCCTATCTACAAAAATACAGCAGTTCTTACTACGGGCGGTGCTCCCGTAAACTATACTGCAGCAACAAGTAGCGTTTATTCAAATGCTCTTATGAGTATTGTAGGTAGTAACGGAGAAATTAATCCTGATGTTAAGAACGTTCTCAAGAGAAGCAATTTCGATCCTCTTGGTGCGACTGCAGCAGACCTTGGTTTGGAGATGGCAAACCTTATTTATGACAATAACCCTCTTAGTGTAGGTGAAAAGCGCCAGAGAATAGTTGTCTTTATTACAGACGGTATTCCGACACTCTATGTCGACACAAATAAAGATCAGGTATTGCCGGTTGCACAAAATGCTATTACAATTGCAAATGACCTTAAAGAGTCAGCTCTTGTATACAGTATCGGTATTGCACAGGGTGTTGATCCTGCAAAGAATTTCACATCTGCAGCAAATGGTTGGAGCAATAATGGCTTTGATTTCAACAGATTCCTCCATTATGTTTCATCAAACTATGTTGATGCTGAATCAATGAGCAATGGTGGAAATGGTAGTAAAGATAAAGGATTTTTCCTTGCTGTAGAAAATACAGATAAGCTTGATTCTATATTCGACGACATTCTTTACAGTGCGGTTTATACTGTTGAAGCATTCGACAGGGTGACACTCGTTGATACTATTTCTGCTGATTTCACTCTTACAATGGAGCAGGAAGAAGCATTAAGAAATATGCTCATTGAAGAAAAAGGTCTTGGCAGCGATGATGTTACAATAACACGCAATGCAGATGGCACAACAACTATTATAATTGATAATGTTAAGGCTGAAAAAGTTTATGATGAGAATGGTAAGGCATATTATAAGGCTGAAGTAAGCTTTGAAGTAACTCCTAACAAGAATGCTCTTGAACCCGGTGAATACGAAACAAACACTGAAGATGCAGGCGTAATGATAGACGGTGCATACGTTGGTAAGTTTGAAGTTCCGACAATCATAATCAGTGAAAGAAGGAACATTGTAGTATTCACAATCAACGGTGTTGTATACCGAATCGATGAAGGTAAACTTGGTGATTCAATCATAGTTCCTGAAACTGCACTTGCAGAATGGAATATTCCTGAAGGAACCGTAATTGAAGGTAGTTACACAGAGTTTGAGGCAACCAAGATCAGTGATGCAAAGTATAAGATCACATGGGTTGTCGAGGATGAAACATTTGAAACTTATCACACAGTAGGCTCTGTAATTGAACCGATTGATGTTGACGTTCCTGCAGGAATGGAGTTTGCAGGTTGGACTCCTGCAATACGTCAGACAATGCCCGCAGCAAACCTTACTTATAAGGCTATGTTCAAAACAGCTCATGAACACAACTTTGTTCACGTTTCACACAGCGGTGATTGTGAGAACGGAATAACTGTTATGTACGAATGTGAATGCGGTGAGACAAAGCTTGAAGAACTTGCTTGTACAGATCACAGCTATACTGCAGTGATTGTACCTACAGATTCCAAGTCAATCAGCAATATTATTTGTACAAACGAATATTGTAGCAAGTCGCAAGGTAATCAGCTTTCATATCGCTGTTCATATTCATTGAGATCAGGCAGAAAAACACAGGTTATCGAAATTGATTTGTATGAAAAGGGTGTTCAGGTACAGCTTGAAAACGGTAAGATTGCTATTATGGTTCCGCTTGATAGTGATATTCAAAAATATAACTTCACTGTAACAAGAATAGACGAAGATAACAATGAAACTACGGTTGTATCAGAAAAGAGAGACGGTTATCTTATTTTCTATGCAGACCACTTCAGTATCTTCAAGATTACTTTGATTGATGAATCAGGCGAACCTACAGAAGATCTTTCATACTCACAGTGTATTTGTAACCTTAACGGACACACATATAGTGAAGAAGTTGTTGAGGCAACATGTACAACAGAAGGCTATACTAAGTATACATGTTCTAATTGCGGTAGCTTCTACTTCGATAATTCTGTAAGTGCAACAGGCCATGACTATAAGAAGGTCAGCTCAGATGCTTCTTGTACTCAGGGCGGATATGACAAGTATGAATGTACAGCTTGCGGACATACTTATGTTGACAATGAAACAGATGCTACTGAACATGATTACGAAATTGTTGTAACTGCACCGACATGTACAACAGATGGCTACACCACTTATACATGTAAGTCATGTAAACATTCTTATGTATCAGACGAAGTTAAGAGTGCGGGTCATAATTACACTTCAACCGTTGTTGCACCGACATGTACAACAGCCGGTTACACAACATATACATGTTCGGTATGTGAGGAAAGCTACGTTGGTGATACTGTAGCAGCAAAGGGTCACAATATTGTTGACAGAGTTGTTGAATCAGATTGTACAAACAGCGGTTATACTGTTCATGAGTGTACAGAATGTGATTACTCATATGTAGACAGTACAACAGCAGAAAACGGTCACAGTTACGAAAAGACTGTGGTTCCGGCAACATGTACAACAACAGGTTATACCCATAACGAGTGTTCAGTCTGCGGACATGCTTATGTAAGCGATGAAACACCGATTGCAGCGCATACCCCCGGTGACTGGGTTCTCAGTGCTGACGGCAAATATGTTAAGGTTTGTACAGCTTGTAACACAGTTGTTGAAACAAGAATTTCTGATATTGCAATCAACGGTGTAATTAACGGACATAGCTCTATGGTCGTAAATTATAAGATGTCCAAGCCGCTTGATGTAACAGCAGCTGCAGGCAAGATTATCTACACTTCAGCTGATCCTGAAATTGCATCGGTTGATGAAAACGGAAGAGTAACAGGCTTGAAGAAGGGTACAACCACTATTACAGCAACAATTGAAGGAACAAATGATTCTGTAACATGTGAAGTTAAGGTTGAATACACATGGTGGCAGAAAATCATCAGAATTTTCCTTCTTGGATTCTTGTGGTATTAATACCGGAAAGATTATGGTGGCTTTGAAAAAGTAACCTGAAACAAAAAAGACTACAGACCTACCGAAAGGTAGGAATGTAGTCTTTTTTTGTTGTTTGTTAAAAATCAAAGCGAGTTAGGTTGTAAATTTTTGACGATATCATAACTTTATGCTTCATAAAGCACTTTACTCTGCGCATAATGCTTTATACTTTGCCTGGTATTCCGTCAATCTATTACGGCTCGGAATTCGGTATAGAAGGCAAAAAAGAACGAGGTTCGGACGATTCGTTGCGTCCTACATTGAATATTGACGATTACAAAGATGCGATTGAAAGTAATCCTTGTACGAAGCTTATTGCCGCTCTCGGCAGAATCAGAAGCAAAACACCTGCTCTTTGCTACGGTGACTACAGGGAGCTTCAGCTTCAGACAACTCATTTTGCTTATGAAAGAACGCTGAACGGTCAGTCTGTAATTGTAACGGTAAATAACAGCGACAAAGATGTAGAAATGACTCTTCCTTGCACGAATTCTTCGGAATATATCGGAGCGTTGACGGGGGAGAGCATTAATGTAAATAACGGACAGCTTAAGGTAAGAGTACCTGCAAATTACGGTGAAATCTGGATCCCGTCAGATTGTCATAATGAAAATATAAAACCGATTGAAACGGCAAATATCCCCGAACCGACAAAGGCAGAAGAAAAAAACGGAGATTTTGAACTTGTGACAGTTGGTGAGGAGAAAACAGAAAAAGCCTGTTTAAATCTTAATAAACCGTATGAAGAAATGTCTGTTGAAGAGCTTCAGGAGTCAATTTTAGAAAAAATGAGAAAAAACGGCCCCGTAACGGATTATATGCTGGGTACTGTTCGTGAAAACACACATCTCGGCTCGTTGCTGAACTGGGTAAGAAGCTTTAATTGAATTTCAATACAGTAAAACACCGCTGAAAACTCAGCGGTGTTTTTTTCAGGATTTAAGCTTTTCATTCAGTTTTCGGCTTGTTATTTTTACTGCAACAAAAACTGTTATCCATACACTGAAATAAACAATCAGGAAAATTGCCGTAAAAACAAGCAAAAATTTCGGGTCAAAGGGAATCCAGCTGTTTATAAGATAGCATGATGTGTATGCGAGATACAAAACTGAAAGATGGCAGAAAAGAGATTTCGGAATACTGAAGCTTTCAATCTGATTGAAAACTGAGGCTCCTGCCTGAACAAAGGCGAGAAGATAAATGGAGACAATCGCAATGAGAATCTGCACTCCGTTAAGGGAAAAGTCAGTTACGGTTTTTTGAAGAACAGCGTAGACTATGCCAAGAATAATCGGTCCGAAGCCTGCGAAAATCAGACCTCTGTGTAAAAAAGATTTAATATATCTGTTCATATTAAATACCTATCCTTTCTTTAATTGTTTTTAGTTGTCTGCGCGAAACATATTCTGTATCACCGTTTTTAAATTTTATTTTGAGAGTACCTGAAATAGATGTGTCAAACCGTTCAGCCTTGTTGATATTTGCAAGGCAGGATTGATTGATTTTGACAAAGCTTTCTGGAAGCTTTTCTTCAAGAGTGTAAAGCCGTTCTTTCAAAATGAATTTATCGTTTTTGCAAACCGCGTAAACTTTGCCTGAAATAACACTTATATAATAAATATCAAACGGATTAAGTCGTGTGATTTCACTTCCCTTGTATCCTAAAAATTCGGTTGAGTATTGCTCAGCGATTCGTTTGATTTCTTCTGTGAAACGGTTTTCTTTTTTCGCATAGATAACAATTTTTTCTTCGTGTTCAGTGTCGATTATTATTTCACATTTCAAGCCATTACCTCCTTTCGTGCATATTATAGTTTACGTAAAATTTGTTTTCAACAGATTTAACCTGTTCGGTCATATTTACAATATAAACGGAAAATCCTCACCTTTTACGATGAGGATTGACACAATATTGTTTTTAGTTGTTTTAAATCTTTTTTCTGTATCTCACCATTGCAATAATGATAGACACAATAGCAATTACTGAGCCGAGTGCAGCGCCGTAAGCCTGAGAAATATAGTTATAAACAAGCCAGAAGGGGGCACTGCAAAGACCGAACTTGCGTATAGTCTGCTCGTTATTGCACCAAAGTCCGCCTGTCTGCAAAAGAGCACCCGCAATCGGAAGAAGCTCAATCCATTCACGTTGAACAAAAGCAGAAATCAGTCCGACAACGGCAATCGCTGCCATGTTAACAAAAGCTAACGGGCGGATATATCTGTTGAATGGCGGGTCGTTTTTCTTTGCAGCAAAAAAGGAAGATACTGTTGACATAAAATCCATAATTGCCCCTGAAAAAGCACCTAAAAGCAGATATTGCAGAACATACAGGGCGTTTGAGATACAGGTTGCCCAAACAATATGCTTACGTTTTTTCAGCTGATAGCTCAGAAGATAAAGTCCGACAGCTCCGAGTCCGATAATCTGTGATATGATGAGCAACATAAAATCCCTCCTTTTTGCAACCCGTTAATTTTACCTTATTCAGAGAGTTTTGTAAAGTGTTGATATCATTTTAAACATTATCAGATTTCTAAAATAATCTTGTTTTTGCTTGCTGTGAGTGGTACAATAATCGTAACAAACAAAATGCAAAGAGGTCGATTATATGCATAAAAGATTAGCTCTTACACCGCCTATGGGATGGAACAGTTGGGACTGCTACGGTGCGGCTGTAAACGAGGAACAGTTACTTGCCAATGCAGATTATATGGCGGAACATCTTAAGGACTACGGTTGGGAATATGTTGTCTGTGACATCCAGTGGTCAGAACCTACTGCAAACAGCTTCTATTACCATTATTTTGCTCCGCTTTGTATGGACGAATATTCACGTCTTATTCCGTCGGTTGAACGTTTCCCGTCTTCTGCAGGTGGCAAAGGCTTCAAGCCGATTGCAGATTACATACATTCGCTCGGTCTTAAATTCGGTATTCATATTATGAGAGGTATTCCGCGTCAGGCTGCACATCAGAACACAAAAATTAAGTGTGAAGGTGTTACAGCAAGGGATATTGCAAACCCGTCATCAATTTGCGGTTGGAATCCTGATATGTACGGTCTTAACACAGGAAGTAAAGGTGCACAGGAGTATTACGACTCAATCTTCGAGCTTTATGCTTCATGGGGCGTGGATTACATTAAGTGCGACGATATCGCAAACACAGAGATATTCCCGCATAATCCTTACTCAGCGAGAAAAGAAATCGAAATGTTAAGGAAGGCTATTGATAAATGCGGCAGAGATATGGTTCTCAGCCTTTCTCCCGGACCTGCACCCGTATGGGAGCATGAGCACCTTGCAGCTAATGCTAATATGTGGCGAATGACAGGCGATTTCTGGGACGAATGGAGTAGGCTTCACGCGATGTTTGAACGCTGTTATGCTTGGCAGGAGTATGTTCAGCCGGGTGCATGGCCTGATTGCGATATGCTTCCGTTAGGCAGAATTCAGATTACAGAAGAGCTCCCTGAATACAGAAACCGTTACACACGCTTCACTCACGATGAGCAGATAACAATGATGACACTCTGGGGAATTTTCCGTTCACCGCTTATGATGGGCGGAGAAATGCGCGAAAACGATGAATTTACTCTTTCACTTCTTCAGAACAGAGAGCTTATTGATATGCTCAAGAACTCAAACGGTGCAAGACAGTTCAAGCGTGAAGAAACAGAAGGTAAGGGCGAAATCATCTGGACATCAAACGGTGAAAACTGCAAATACGTTGCACTCTTCAACACGGATGATGAAGAAAGAGAAATCGGTTTTGATATTACTGATATTTCAATCGGCGGTGTGAAATACAGTGTTCACGATATGTGGAAGCACGAAGAGTATACAGTAACCGACGGCAAATTCGCTGCAAATGTCAACCCCCACGGTGCAAGACTTTTCAGAATTACAATCAAATAAAAATCAGAAATACAAAAGGCTGTAAAAACGAAAGTTTTACAGCCTTTTTATGTTGTTTAATTTATCGTGGAATCAACAAAGTCGTTAAGTGTATTCCAATTGTTAATTGTGAGGTAATTACTGCATTGGTCATCGCTGCGGAATTCAATTTCTTTTTCGGCTTCTTCATCAATCAACACGGGTGTTATGCCGTAGCGTGATGAGCCGTACACGTCGGGGATTTTACTGTCGCCGCAGTACCAACATTCATCCGGCTTGAGTGAAAAATAACTCAAAGCACAGGCAAATATATCCGATGACGGTTTTGTGAAAAGAATATCTGCACTTGTAAGACAAAACTCAAATTTCGAAGTCGGAATCCAATGCTTAACGGCAAGAGAAAGGCTTTCTCCGCTCATCATATTGTTGCTTATAACAGCTGTGCGGATTCCGTGTTTATCAAGCTTATCAAGAAGCTCAGGTATACCGTCAAGAACCTTTCTTGTTGAATTATATCTGTCAAATATTTCTTCCTGCTGAGCCATAGGTATGTCAAAGATCAGACCTGACCGCATTGTGGAATATTTTATTACGGCTGATAACGGAATATCAAGAGTTACACCGCTTTTTGATTTGAACCCCGAAACTTCCGCGAGAAAATCGTACCAGTATTTGCTAAGTGTTTCAGCTGTTGTGATTTCAGGATTGAGAGCGGAAAGTCTCAATTTTTCAAATCCGTCAACAGGGTTACATTTACCGTCCTCAAAAAGAGTACCGCCTACGTCAAAAAGAATTATTTTTGGTTTTTTATTGTAATTCATATAAACCCCTCTCAATCTGTTGTTGGTTTTAAGTTCTTGAACTGTTGCCGTTTTTTAAGATAAATGATTATAAGCGGAATATCGGCAAGAAGCCAGGCTGCAGGGCCGGCATAACACACGGCATCAAAACCGAGAAGAGGTGTAAGGATAAAAGCAACAGCGACTCTGCCGAAAAATTCGCCAATGCCTGCAATTGAATTGGCATAGGTAAAGCCCATACCCTGAAGGCTGTTACGCATTACAAAAAGTATTGCAACAAGGCTGTAGCACTGAGCGATAGCGAGAATGTATCTTTTTGCCGCGACCATAATTTCACCGTTCATATTGTCTCCAAAAAGTGTGATGACGGGTTCTGCGGTGAAATAAAGAATAAGACTCATCGCAACGGAAACAAGCAGATCGAGAATAAATATTTTCCTGACGCCGTCCTTGATTCTGCCGTAATTTCCGGCTCCGAAATTCTGACCGACGAAGGTCTGGGTAGCAACACCAAGGCCTGACATAGGGATGTTTGTAATACCCTCAGCTCTTGCGGCGGCGGTAAAGCCTGCAATGACGTTAGTTCCGAACGAGTTAACAACACTCTGAAGACACATGGAACCGACAGAAGTAACAGTGAATTGAAGCGAAACAGGAATTCCGAGCTTTATCTGATAGAAAATTGTATGTTTGTTCGGTTTGAAATCGTCTTTTTTCAGCTTTATGTTACTGTTGAAGCGTAACACATATGTCGCATTAAGAAGGCAGGCGACGCAATGTGAAATAAGCGTTGCAACAGCGGCACCCTCAACTCCGAGATGCCAATATTTAACAAAAAACATATCAAGAATAAAATTTACGATAACGCTGACACAGAAGAAATACAAAGGTTTTTTGCTTTCACCGGTGCAACGGGAAATAGCAGTGAAATTATTTGAAAGCATCTGAATAGGAATACCGTAATAAAGAATATTTATGTAAGACGATGCAATATCTTTTATATCCTCGGGAGTGTCCACAAGGTTGAGTAAGACAGGGGAGATTTTGTGCGATAAAACCATAATCACACAACCGATAACAAGGGCGATGAAAATACTGCTTCCTGCATAGTGACAAAGCTTGCTTTTGTTACCCTCACCGAAAGCGTGAGCAACGGGAATTGTGAATCCTGTTGTAAGACCGAGAGCCGCACCGATTATGAAAGAGTTTATGGGGCCGACGCAACCGACTGCGGCCAAAGCCTGTTCACTTACGTATCTGCCGACAATAATGTTGTCGACGAGTGAATAGTTGAATTGCAAAAGGGACGAAGCCATAATCGGCAAAGCAAAGAGTATGATGCTTTTCAGAGGGCTGTCCGTAAGCATGGAATAATGTTTTTTCATTTCCTCACCGTCCTTTCTTGCTGATGTTATTAT
The DNA here is from genome assembly GCA_045648305.1 of Acutalibacteraceae bacterium. GTDB lineage: Bacteria > Bacillota > Clostridia > Oscillospirales > Acutalibacteraceae > CAG-488. Next base: position 6,971 of record JAZRNR010000049.1, on the reverse strand, counting down.
ACTACTATGCTGTAAGCTGTCAATATTTTTCCAAAAAGATAAAACTCCACCGATTTTCACGATGGAGTCTGAAGTTCAGGTTCAAAGCTTAGATGATATATTTTCTGATTACTTAACAATGAATCTATTGTTTTAACGAAGTATCACACGCCAAGATGACTTGTATCATACAAAACACGGGCGTTGTTATCACGTATCAGTTCACGGGAAATTTCGTTACCTGTGATTTTATCTATGCAAGTGCGATATACCTGTCCTCTTCGATAAACCGTATCGTCAACACGGACAAAATGTTCATTTTCACTTGCTATGTGATACTTTACAGACAATTTTTCGGTAGCCCGAAGTTCACCGCACAGATGTGTGTCAGTAACATATGTAACCAATTGATATGTTATGTTTGATTCGTTTTTAAAGCGGTAATCAAGGTAATTATACAGAATTGAAGTACCGGTTCCGAATGGTACCTGCCTGTTGAAATCAGGGAACAGGTCAATCTGATCGTGGTGGTGATGTTCAACGATTGTTAAGGGTGTGTGCAAAACCATCCAATGGATCAGATTTGTAAATTGACACAAGCCACCACCTACACCTGCGACTGCCTGACCTTTGGTAATTGTTACCCCTTCTTTATAACCTTTGGAGGTGGTTACATTTCCTACTAATTTCCAAAATGAAAAGGTTTCACCGGGACGAATCAAAATACCGTTAACCTTCGGTGCACTCAGTGAAAGATTTACAGCTTTGTTTTCCTGGAGATCCATTTGCGTGTTGCCGAGTTTTCGTCTGATAAGTGAATTGTGCTTATAGATAACAACAGGTAACAATTCTTCTTGCCTGACTTTCGAAAACTTATCCTCAGCAAATAAATCCTGAATATTTCGAACAGTACGGCACTTAAAACTTGATATTTTATAAGCCAAGGGTGAAATTTCACAGAACAGTTTTCTGGGCATAAGCAAACTCCTTTACTTTTATAACGACTTATTCAATATTAATATAACACATCAAAAATTTTTACAGTTTTATACAAGCGATTTGCCTTCCCATTCTTCATCAGGCTCTGTTCCGAGAAGGGTCGCGATTGTGGGTGCAATGTCAAGAATGCTGACATTGTCAATAACCTTACCCTTTTCAAAACCGTTGCCGATAAACATCGCGGGGATAGTCATATCTTCGGGCATTTCGCTGCCGTGTGTTCTGTCGTGACCGCCGTGGTCGGAAGTTATGATGTAGGTGTACTCGTCGCCAAGCTCGTTCATAACTCTTTCAATGTTGTTCCAGCTGCTCTGCATAGCGGAAAGGTATTCATCACTCATCCAGCCGAATTTATGACCTGCCCAGTCGGTGTAACCCATATAAAAGAAAGCGAAATCTGTGTCAAATGTTTTCACGTATTTAAGAAGCTCGTCTGCAAGCATTTCACCCGTTTCGTGATAACCCAATATTTTGCCTGCGTAAAAAGCGGAATGGGTAAGCGAATTGGGTTCGGAAACATCACGGAGGTCTTCCCAGTTATAGAATATCGCACAGTTTTTACGAGCTTGCTTAAGCACTTCAAACAAGCCGTCAATGGGTCTTACCTGCGGCATGAAAATATTGGTGGTTGTTCCGTGTCTTTGCGGAATTACGCTGTGAAAGAGCGACATATGACAGGGGAGAGTCACGGATGGAAATACTGTCTGTGCATTCATTGTGTATGTTGATTTTTTAATAATTTTCTGTGCATTTTCGATGTTAGCCAAAGCGTCCGGTCGCATACCGTCAACAACAAATAAAATGATTTTCATATAAATACTCCTCACAAAGGGTTATAAACTTATAATGCTATTATAGCATTACTTAATTGTGTTTGCAACATTTATAAAATTTGCCATTGTATTGTCATTTTATGTTTTTGATGATATAATTTCAGTATCAGATCAAAAGGAGAGCTTAACATGAATAAACTTACAGATACGTTTGTCCTTACCAACGGTGTTGAAGTTCCGTGTGTCGGTTACGGAACATATCTTACTCCCAACGGAGAGATTGCAAAAAATTCAGTAATTGAAGCTGTAAATGCGGGTTACCGTCACATTGACACAGCTTTTGCTTACGGTAATGAAACCGCAGTTGGCGAAGGAATCAAGGCAACAGGCGTAAAAAGAGAGGAGATTTTTGTAACTACAAAGCATTGGGTAACAATGCGAGGTTGTGAAAAGGCAACGGAAGCAATCGATATTTCGCTTAAAAATCTCGGGCTTGACTATCTTGACCTTTATCTTATCCATTGGCCTTGTGTTGAAAAAGTGTCACCCGATTGGAAAGATATCAATGCATCAACCTGGCGTGCTTTTGAAGATGCATATAAAAGCGGAAAAATCCGTGCCATCGGTGTTTCTAATTTCCAGAAGAAGCACTACGATGCACTGGCTGAACGCTGTGATGTAAAGCCTATGGTTAATCAGATCGAGTTTCACCCAGGTTACACACAGCCCGAAACAGTAGCCTATTCACAGGAAAACGGAATGCTTGTTCAGGCATTCAGCCCCCTTGGCTGCGGAGCTGTTCTTGGTGACGAAACACTCGGCTTGATTGCGAAAAAGTACAACAAGACCGTGGCTCAGGTCTGCCTTCGCTTTGTGTTGCAGTCAGGTCTTAATGTGCTTACAAAGTCCGTCACACCCGAGAGAATAGTCGAAAATTCACAGATTTTTGATTTTGAACTCTCTGCAGAAGATATGGCGATTATCAATGCGATGCCCGAGCTTGGTTTTACAGGCTGGCTTCCTGAAAATGCACCTGCAGATGCGATAGTATAAAACACAACCAGCCATCCGGTATTTCGGACGGCTGGTTATCTTTTGGTGCAGTTTTTTACTTTTTTTCAGCGATTGCTGCCTGTTTTGTGACAAGAAAATTCAGGGTTTCAAAAGACTCGTTTGCTTTCTGATTTTGTTTATGATACAATAATACAAACCTATTTTTGGATTTCGTCGTGTTGATACCATAATACAGTGGTATAAATGCAGCAAATTCCAGCATTTACAAAAGGAGGTTTGATTTATGAAAACAAAATCCAATGTCGGCGCAAAAATTATTTCGATTTTTCTCGGAGCAATAATCGGCGGATTTATGTGGCGATGCAGAGGAGACGGTGGTTTTGGCTCATCGTGGGGTCTTTACAGTGTCGGACTTGTATTTATGCTTCTCATTTATCATTTCTACGGCAATCGCAAGGGTATGAAATATGAAATGATTCCGTTGGGTGCGCTTATGCTCGGGCTCAGCGTTACAGGCTATGCAACTGTTATCGTACAGCTTGCAGGTGTTGTGTGGAGCGATTTGCCTTATTCGGGGGAGATGCTCAACGGACTTGAACCCGTACTAACCGGTCAAAACGGTGATGTGTATGCCCCAATTGACCATATCAGCGGTGCGGCAATCATTTTCCTTATGGCATTTACGTTGATTCCTCTTTTTTCTTTCTTTGTTACATCTCTTTTTTCAGGTAAAGAATACAAAATTAAGCATTACATAATCGCCATTGCGGTGTTTATGGTATCGTCGCTTATATTCAAGGCTACGGTTTCTCACTTCATTCTTCAGCTTATCAACCCCGATCAGGTTGAATATGCCGCACTCGGTCTGCAGGAATACGGCTATGATTATGCAAGTCCGATGGATGCCTATATGAGCCATTTCCTTGACAGAGGCTGGACGCAGGATATTGCATTTTTTGAGAATTACTATATGAGCATCGAACACGTTTCCGATGCACTTGCAGTTATTGTGCTTTCGCTTTATGCACTCATTTTCCGCAAGGATAAATACACTTGCTTCGGCTCGCTTATCCTGAATGTGCTTACCGCAATCACAACAACCGTTTCCACTGCACTTGTTTCCTGCAGTTTTGATTCGGGATTCTTCAAAGATGTTGCGTTTTCGGAAACATTCAGACGCTTTGCAACCTGGGGCACATGGGAATTTGTTGTGGGATTTTTTATCGGCCTGTTCCTTATGGCGTTTCTTGCCCTTACAGTCAGAAACAGCGAAACTGACAATGCAGATATTGCACCTGTGTTTGAAAACAAGAAATATACTTTCGCATTTAATTTCCTGCTGACTGTGTTTATTCTGGGCGTTACACCTGCCAGGGCAATCGGCATACGCTTTGCACGTCTTCTTGAAAATACAAATGTGCTCAGCGATGATGAGCCTCTCGGTACAATTCTGACTGTTATTTTATCTGTTATATTCGGCGTATTTATGATTCGGATTCTGCGCAAAAATATCCTTGAAAAGGGTTCAAATGCATTTGATATGTCACCGATAAAATTTGCAAAAATTGCACTTCCGTCATATCTCGGAATGTGTTTTACAGTATATTTCTTTCTGGATAGTGTCGGAATCCGCTTTATAAAAACAGATATTACAGTGCCGATTATGCTTGCAGCATCCGCATTGATTGCGGCAATTTATGTTCCGTTGAGAATAAAAATGGCGGCAAAGTGAGAACTTTCTTAAAATTTTCCGGAGAACGGAATGAAGCACAACAGTCCCCTTGGATTGCTCCAAGGGGACTAATTGTTTATTCAGAATGAGTCAGACTCAAACTCTTATTTCATCTAAGCGATTGCTGCCTGTGTGGCGGTTAGCGAAGTGGGGAAATTGTCATCTATTCGACAAATTGGAATTGGTCATCTTTTTCGATTCATAATTATGCCCAAACATAAAAAGATTGCACTTATAATGCACAAAACAATTACAATAGCGTCTGACAGTAAAAGGTTAAAGCGATTTGATAATATAACGAATAAAAGAATTAACCAACCTAAAACATTAAATAAATTTTTCATTTCTTATAATCCCTCCAACAAATTCTTATTTGTTTAACTGTTCGACATATTGGAATTTGTTTATCGGCTCCAAGCCATAACCAACTCTTTTTCGTTGGTATTATCATCCGTGTTTTCTGATTGAACTACAAATTGTTCTCTCTGATAAAATTGAATTGCACGGATATTCTTATTATAAACGCTCAAATACATATTGGATTTAATGCCTTTTGCATAATTCAATAGTTGTTTCCCAATGCCCTTCGACTGCATATCTTCTTTTACGAATAATCCCGCAATATAATTATCTGTCAATCCAATAAAGCCTTCTATTTCTTTTGTGCTATTGTTTTCATACACATATATTTCTGCTTGTGGAAGAATCTTTTTTACCATATCATAATTATCCATCCAATAGTACTTTGATATGAAACTATGTGCTTTAATGTTTGTATCAAGCCATATCTGCATAACAGCAGATAAATCATTTTCCTCGACTGTTCTTATCACAATATAACCTCTACAAATTCAAGTTTGTCAAATTGATTATACCACTTTTTCTCTTTCTGTTCAACATATAAAAAATCCGCCCGATTTCTCGGACGGATAATTTTTATTTATGCTATTCCATTTGAAATAACTTAATTATTTCATTTCAGCGATAGCTGCCTGAGCTGCTGCAAGACGAGCAACAGGAACGCGGAACGGTGAACATGAAACATAGTTGAGGCCGATCTTGTGGCAGAACTCAACTGATGTCGGGTCGCCGCCGTGCTCACCACAGATACCGTAGTGAAGCTCTTTGCCGCTTGCCTTACCCTTAGCAACTGCCATCTCCATAAGAGCGCCAACGCCTGTCTGGTCAAGCTTTGCGAACGGATCGTTCTCAAAGATCTTTGTATCATAGTAAGCTGAAAGGAACTTACCAGCGTCATCACGGCTGAAGCCGAATGCCATCTGTGTAAGGTCGTTTGTACCGAAGCAGAAGAAGTCAGCTTCCTTAGCGATCTCATCAGCTGTGATACATGCTCTCGGAATCTCGATCATTGTACCAACTTCGTACTTAAGGTCTGCACCAGCTGCTGCGATTTCAGCGTCTGCTGTCTCGATAACAACCTTCTTAACGAACTTAAGCTCCTTAACCTCGCCAACGAGCGGGATCATGATCTCAGGAACAACATTCCAGTCAGCGTGTGCCTTCTGAACGTTGATAGCTGCACGGATAACAGCCTTTGTCTGCATTGCAGCGATTTCCGGATAAGTTACTGCAAGACGGCATCCACGGTGACCCATCATCGGGTTGAACTCGTGAAGACCAGCGATGAGAGCCTTGATGTCCTCAACGCTCTTGCCCTGAGCTGCTGCAAGAGCTGCGATGTCAGCTTCCTCTGTGGGAACGAACTCGTGAAGCGGCGGGTCAAGGAAACGAATTGTAACCGGGTTGCCCTCAAGTGCTTCGTAGAGTGCTTCGAAGTCGCCCTGCTGATAAGGAAGAATCTTATCAAGAGCTGCTTCTCTTTCTTCAACTGTGTCAGCACAGATCATTTCACGGAATGCAGCGATTCTGTCTGCCTCGAAGAACATATGCTCTGTACGGCAGAGACCGATACCTTCAGCGCCGAGCTCGCGAGCCTTCTTAGCGTCTGCAGGTGTATCAGCGTTTGTACGAACCTTAAGTGTTCTGAACTCATCAGCCCAAGCCATGATTCTGCCGAATTCGCCAGCGATTTCAGCGTCAACTGTCGGGATGATGCCGTCATAGATATTACCTGTTGAACCGTCGATTGAGATATAGTCACCTTCGTTGTATACCTTACCAGCGAGTTCAAACTTCTTGTTTTCTTCATCCATCTTGATTTCGCCGCAGCCTGATACGCAGCATGTACCCATACCACGAGCAACAACAGCAGCGTGTGATGTCATACCACCACGAACTGTGAGGATACCCTGAGCAGCCTTCATACCTGTGATGTCTTCCGGTGAAGTCTCAAGACGAACAAGGATAACCTTCTCGCCCTTCTCGTTCCATTCAACAGCGTCTTCAGCTGTGAATACAACCTTACCGCAAGCAGCACCCGGTGATGCGCCAAGACCCTTACCTGCAGGAGTAGATGCCTTAAGAACCTTAGCATCGAACTGCGGGTGGAGGAG
>JAZRNR010000048.1:0-40611 GCA_045648305.1 Acutalibacteraceae bacterium | reverse complement strand
AAAAGAACCGGTCCATGCTAACGGTTATTCAGTTATTTAACGGAATAACCAGTTAGCAGGACGAAGAAGTGTTTTTCACTTCGGTGTTATGGTTTGCATCGACCTTAACAGGCGGATTTAAAATAAATCTGCCGCTCTTTGAATGAGCCCTTGAACAGTTTAACTCCAAAAGGTGGACGGTTTGAAAGTCCGTGCAGAGCGAAACTTTCAAAATGCAACATTTTTTATTTTTCATCTAACATAGTATTTATGAACATTTAAAACAAGGGAGGTGAAACCCAATGAAAAAGAAAAAACATCATAAGAAAAGTATCTCTCGCAAATTACGAGATGAATCTAACATATTCTTTTCGAGATATGAAAATAATGTAACTCGTTCGTCATTCATCAGAAATTATGCGAGATTCATAGAGTACTGCAGAAAAGAACACAACTGTAAAACCAAAGAAGAATGCAAAGAACAGATATTTAAATATATAGATTATCTGAAAGAAAAAGGATATACAGCAAGTACGATTCATACATATCTTGCGCCCGTGGGATTGTATCACGGAGTATCACTCGCAGAAATGAATCTGCCGAAAAGACACAATGCAGATAATATCCGTTCAAGAAAGAAAAAGAAATACAGAGCTTCTGCTGATACAAGAAATCCGTTGTACTCCCGAACAGTTGAATTTCAGAAAAGAGTAGGAATCAGAAGAAACGAATTAAAGAACCTCAGAAATAATGATTTCGGATATGATGAAAGCGGCTACCCTTGCGTAATTGTCCGCAAAGGTAAGGGCGGCAAGGAAACGTATCAAAGGTTGCTTCCAAGTGACGTGGATTTTGTGAAATCATTTTTTGATGGTTCATCTAACATATTATTTTCAGCAGATGAGATGAATAATGACATCGACTACCATCACATCAGAAGCGAGCAAAGTGTCAGGGCATATAACTACTACGTTGAAAAATTAAAAGCTGAACCTGAATACAGAGCTCAGCTTGAAAAGGAAATTGAAAAACGATGGAAACTCAAAAATATTGACAAGAAAACAAAGAGGCCAAAACCGTTTGATAAGAAAGAAATCCAAGGAAAATATTACATCCGCGGTAAGAATAAAGAGCTCGCCAAAAAGAAAGGGTTACCATTGGTTTATGACAGGTTAGCATTGATGGCCGTTTCAATTTTTAATCTTTCGCATTGGCGCACTGATGTTACAGTAGCCAATTATTTGTTAGCGGTATAACCGCTGAAAACCTGAGGATAACGGGATAGATTTGATTTCACCCGTAATTTAAAACGAAAGCTTATGCTTTCTCAGGATGGTTTAGTTTATTGCCCTTTCGGGCGCAAAAAGTAATCCTCAAAAAAATAAATCTATGAGGAAATATTAATGTCAGACAAGGAGAATTTACATGCAAACAACATTACTGTATCTGAACACGATATCAGTTCAGTAAAATTTGAAAGGTTCATTGACTTTATGACAAGGATGATTGAAAAATACGGAAATGATATAGATTTTTCTGAATAAAATCGGCCTTGACTCATAAATCAATGCGCGCTAAAATCAAGACACAAAACTGAAAAAGCTATAAAACAAACCAAGGAGGATTTATATATGAAACAAAAATGTTACATATATACACGAGTTTCAACCTCTATGCAGGTTGATGGTTTCAGCCTTGATGCACAGAAAAATGCAGTCAGAGAATATGCCGATAGAAACGATATGATAATTGTCGGTGAGTACTGTGATGAAGGAAAATCCGGTAAAAGTATAAATGGACGTCCGGACTTTTTAAGAATGCTTCGTGATATCAGAAATCAGAAGGATGCAGTGTCTTTTGTTCTTGTCTTCAAACTTTCCCGTTTCGGAAGAAATGCTGCTGATGTTCTGAATTCACTTCAGGAAATACAGGATTACGGTGTAGAATTGATTTGTGTTAAAGATGGACTTGACAGTTCCCGAAGCACAGGAAAGCTTATGATTGCAGTTTTGTCTTCAGTTGCAGAAATCGAACGAGATAACATATCAGAGCAAACAATGGCAGGCAGAATCCAAAAAGCAAGCGAAGGCAAGTGGAACGGCGGTTTTGCACCTTACGGATACAAGCTCGAAAATGGTGAATTGAAAATAGCTGAAGATGAAGCAGAAGTTATTAAGCTGATTTTTGATAAGTTTGTCAACACCAATATAGGTATCAACGGTATTTCAGTTTATCTTAATAAACACGGCTATAAAAAGAAAAAGCGTCAGAACAATACAACTGATATTTTTACACCTAATTTTATTAAAGGCGTTCTTGATAATCCTGTTTATTACGGAAAAATTGCATTTCAACGAAGAAAAACTGAAAAAATCCCGGGTAAACGCGGAGAAACACGTATTGTGAAGAAAGACAAATTTTTGCTGTATGACGGTGTTCACGAGGCATTGATTTCTGAAGAGGATTGGCTTCTCGCACAACAGAAAAGGCATGACAGCGGACATACCAAAACCAAAATCCACAGCCTTGAGCATGAACACCTGCTTTCAGGTATTGTAAAGTGTCCTGTCTGCGGTGCAGGAATGTACGGTAATGTTGCGAGAAAAAAGAGAGAGGACGGAACTTATTACAAAGATTATTTCACTTATCAATGTAAACATCGTAAAAAGGTTGATGACAAACTTTGCAATTACAGAAAACAGTGGAATCAGGAATTGATAAACGGTTCCGTTGAGGAATTGATAAAAATGCTTGTAAACAATCCGAGATTTGAAGCAGCTATCCGTCAGAAAATTGATGCAAAGATTGACACTTCGGCTCTTGAAGATGAAATCAAAAGCCTTAACAAGCAATTAAGACAGCTTGTCGGCTCAAAAACCAAACTCGGACAACAAATGGATTTCCTTGACCCTAACGATAAGTATTACGATAAAAAGTACAAAGATATGCAGATTAGAATGGACAATCTTTACGAGGAAATCGACAGCATTGAATGCGAGATTTCGGAAATTGAGACTAAAATAAATGCTATAGTTCAGCAGAAAATTTCGGGAGATAATGTTTATAAATATCTCTTGTATTTTGACCAACTTTATGATAAATTTACTGATAAGGAAAAGAAAGAATTCCTTGGCAGTTTCATAAGTTGTGTTGAAATTTTTCCTGACAGATTGCCTGATGGGCGTATTCTCAAAAGTATACACTTTAATTTCCCTGTCTTCTATGAAGGTAAGGAGATTGAGAGTCTCTGTTGGGACAAAAAAATCACAGTTGAAACGGTTGTTCAGCTTACAAGGAAATAAACTGACCTATTCGGTGCTATATGATTATTGACAAAATTCAAGAATCTGCTAAAATGTATCTATTGCATTTGAAACTTAACGAAAAGGAGTAATATATTATGAGTAACAAACAGATTGATTGGGCAAATCTCGGTTTTGGTTACATCCAGACTGACAAGAGATATGTTTCAAACTTCAAAGACGGTGTCTGGGAAGAAGGCGGTCTTACAGAGGACGCTAACGTTGTTATCAGCGAATGTGCAGGTGTTCTTCAGTACGCTCAGACAGTATTTGAGGGACTTAAGGCTTACCGTACACAGGACGGTCGTATCGTAACATTCCGCCCTGACCTTAACGCAAAGCGTATGGCAGACAGCGCAGACAGACTTAAGATGCCTGTTTTCCCCGAAGACAAGTTCATTGAGGCTGTTGAGCAGGTTGTTGCTGCTAACGCAGACTTCGTTCCTCCGTACGGTTCAGGCGCAACAATGTACCTTCGTCCGTTTATGTTCGGAAGCAATCCTGTTATCGGTGTTAAGCCTGCAACAGAATATCAGTTCCGTATTTTCGCAACACCTGTTGGCCCGTACTTCAAGGGCGGTGCAAAGCCGATCACACTTCGTATCTGTGATTTTGACCGTGCTGCACCTCACGGAACAGGCCACATCAAGGCAGGTCTTAACTATGCAATGAGCATGTACGCAATCGTTGTCGCTCACGATAAGGGCTTTGACGAAAATATGTATCTTGATTCTGCAACAAGAACAAAGGTTGAGGAAACAGGCGGTGCAAACTTCCTTTTCGTAACAAAGGACGGCAAGCTCGTAACTCCGAAGTCAGATACAATCCTTCCTTCAATCACAAGACGTTCACTTTGCTACGTTGCAAAGGAATACCTTGGTATGGAAGTTGAAGAAAGAGAAGTATTCAAAGAAGAGCTCAAGGATTTTGCAGAATGCGGACTTTGCGGTACAGCAGCTGTTATCTCTCCCGTTGGCAAGATTGTTGACCACGGTGAGGAAATCTGCCTTCCCAGCGGTATGGACGAAATGGGACCTGTTACAAAGAAGCTCTACGATACATTGACAGGTATCCAGATGGGCAGAATTGAAGCTCCCGAAGGCTGGATTCACGAAATCAAGATTAAATAATCTCTGATTTTCTTAATACGTAAATATCTCCCGACATTGGTGCAAAACCGATGTCGGGATTTTTTTTGCACTATTGATAATGTATTTTCTTTGTGTTAAAATATAGACTGTAAAATTGTATGATAATGGTGATAAAATGAACACTTATTTAAACGAAATAACATCCAAACCGATTAATACTGTCGACGGTAAGGTTGTTTATAAAATTCCTGCAGGTGCGATGTGCGGTAACGGCGACCTCGGCGTTGTTTTTGATAACGGCGAAAACGGTCTTCTTATTCATATTTCAAAGTGTGATTTCTGGAAATTCAGACCCGGTGCGCACAAGGACGGTGGTATAAAAACCGTCGGCAATCTGCTTATCGATAACGTTGATTTATCCGATTACAATATAAAACAATACTTCGACAAGGGACTTCTTGAATGCAAATTCGGCAAAACGGAAATTGAATTTTTCGTCGCTCCCGAAAATCTTATTTATTTTGAAATCAAAGCTCCCCTTTCGGAAGCCTTTCCGTGTGTCAGCATTGAAATGCCCGACACCTGTGATTCTGTCAACTCATCGTTTGATGAAAACGGCATAAAATCCTGCAGCCGTAAGTTTGAGGGCGAATCACTTTCGTTTGAATCTGCAGTAACAATGTGTTGCCGTGAAATCGAAGCAAAGGAAGAGGGCAACTTCAAAGTTGCACGTTATTGCATTTCCGTCGTTACTAATTTCGATAACGAAGAATATACCGAAAAAAGCATTGCAATGGTTAACCTTTGCGACTATGAGTCTGACAAAGAAAGAACTCAGAAAAAGTGGACGGATTTCTTCTCCGCTTCAAAGGTAACCCTTGAAGACAAGGAAATTGAAAAGTTTTACAATTCAAGCCTTTACCACCTTGCAGGATGTATGGGTAACAAGGAATTCCCTCCGGGACTTTTCGGCAACTTCATAACCGACGACTTCTTCCCCTGGGCAGGAGATTATCATATGAACTACAACTATGAAGCTCCGTATTACTGCATATTCTCTTCAAACCATCCTGAACTTTTCGACGGATATATGGCACCTATTCACGATATGAACGAGGAAGCAGAAAAATTTGCAGGCTTTTTCGGTTGCAAGGGATATGCCTTCCCCGTAAGCTTCGGCCCGAAAGCACTCGATGTGTACAGTATGCCTGCCTGCAAAGAGCACGGTGTTCTTTTCCTCGGTCAGAAAAGCCACGCAGCTTACGCTTGCGTAATTCCTCTTATGCATTGGTTTTCAACTTATGATAAGGAATATGCACGTGAAAATTACTATGAGTTTGTGCTGAACGTTGCTGCCTTCTGGGAAGATTATCTTGTTAAGAAAAACGGCAGATACATCATAAAAAAAGACGCTGCACACGAGATTCCTTACTATCGCGGAGAAAAATTCAGATACATCACTCATTTCGGTCAGGTCGGGACAATAAATGCTATCAACTCCCTCGGTCTTGTCAAAATGCTTTTCGACGGCATTTACGATATGGCAAAAGAGCTTGGTCTTAACGAAGAAAAATACGCTTTGTGGGAAGATATTATTGAAAATCTCAGCGACTTCCCTACCTTTATCAAAAAGGGTAAAAAATGCTTCCGTTATTCAAAGTTTGGTATCCGTTGGAGAGATGAAAACACCGTTGGACTTCAGCACATCTACCCTGCCTCACAGATAGGCTTTGAATCAGGCGAAAAGCTTCTTAAAATTGCAAAGAATACATACTTCATCAACGACAGACGCCTTGACGATAACGGGTCAAACTCCTACCTTCCCGCAGGTGCAAGAATCGGTGTTGACCCTGCTTTCATCATTGAAGGAATTCATCAGAACATCAAGGAATTCGGTCTTCCGAACAGGATGTTCCGTCATCACGGCGGTGGAATCGAGCATCTTACTATGGTTCCCGCAACAATCAACGAAATGCTTCTTCAGGGACACGAAGGTATTATCCGTCTTTTCCCCTGTTGGGATAAGAAGTCGCCTGCTTCTTTTGAAAACTTACGTGCAGACGGTGCTTTCCTTGTTTCAGCAGAGCTTAAAAACAAAAAGATTTCTTCCATTAAAATCAAGAGTCTTCAAGGAAGAAACTGTAACGTAGACTTTGCTTATGTCAAATCCGTAAAAAGAGAATCTGACGGAGAAGAAATTCCGTTCACAAGAAACGGCAACATCATTTCCTTCGAAACTCAGGCGGACGAGGTTTATCTTCTCGCTTAAAAAATAACTTCACGGGGTGATACTGTGGGTGAAAAACTAAAAAAACTCGTAGGCGTTCAGGGTGATTTCAAAACCACCATTCTGCCTATGATAAATTACAGCTACGCAAATATGTATATGGGCGGTGCGGGATACATCATCAGTATGTATTTCACCGTATTTCTGACGGACGTTGTTAACCTCTCGCTCAATCAGGCAGGTATCGTTGTTATGCTTGCTACCGTGTGGGACGCGGTAACCGACCCTGTTATGGGTATCATAACCGACCGCACACGTTCAAAAACAGGCAAACACCGTCGCTACCTTCTCTGGGGTATTCCGCTGATGGTTATTTCCTATACCCTGATGTGGAATTCATTCGGACTCAACGGAAAAACGAATCCTGCTCTTGCAATGGCATACTTTGTTATTGTGTATATGCTTTACAAAACTGCTTATACCGTTATCGGTGTTCCGCATACTGCTATGCTTCCTGAGCTTGCACCCGAATATAACCTCAGAACTCAGTATAATTCTGTCGGCTATCTGTTCAACTCGGCAGGTATGGTACCTGCTTTCGGAATTGTTGTTGCAATTCTTGCAATTTTCGGTTCTAACGATAACCTCACCTCAGAATCAAAAGCTCCGTTTCTTGTTATCGGCATCGTGCTTTCCGTATTTTTCGGTCTTGCTGTTTTCCTTACATACTACAAAACAAGAGAACCGAGTTCACTTAACAACAAAAACGAAAAGCTTGATATCAGATACATCATTCACGAATACGTTCTTGTTTTCAAAAATAAATCCTTCAGGCAGTATTTCTTTATGAGCCTTGCCTATCAGTTTGCAACAGGCTTTTACGCAAACTCAAAGGTTTATTACATTAAGTACCTTGCAAATCAGTACAGCGGATATGCCCTTTTCAACGCCGTTGCAGGTGTTGCGGAGGCTGCAGCATTCCCGCTTAACTATGCACTGACGATGAAGCACGGAAAGAAAAAGTGCGGAAACATTGTCACTCCGCTTATGGTTGCAGGTCTTGCAATCGGCCTTATAATGCAGTCGGGCGGTTCATTCATCTGGAGTGCACTTATGATGTTGAGTATGCTTCTTTACCCATTCGGTATGTCCGGTCTCGGATTCGTTTCAACAAACATCTTCCCTGACCTTACTGACGTTGACGAGCTTATCACAGGCAGAAGAAGAGAAGGCGTTATCGCAACATTCAGCACACTTATCAAAAAGAGTATCAGCGGTGTTATGGCAGCTATGGTAGGCTTCACTCTTCAGAGTTTCGGACTTATTACGGGCGATACTGTTTCACAGTACGAGAAAACAACAGGTACTCTCTTCGAGCAGAGTGACAGTGCAATTCTTGGTGTAAGAATCTGCGTTGCTGTTATCCCGATTGTTGCAGCTATTATTTCTCTTGTTCTTCTCAAGAGATTCCGTATGACGAAGGACGACCACACAATGATCCGTGCGGCAATCGCAACAAAACATAAATTCGGCAGTGTAACTCTCACCGACGAACAGAAAAAGCTTTGCGAAATGATTTCGGGTCAGAAGCTTGAAAAAACTTGGCTCGGTCAGAGTGAAGGCAACAGCGAAGAGCATTTCCTTGACACAGACGAAAACGGAAATTACCTTATCTTACTCGAGCAGAAAGCATTGAAGGAGGCAGAAGCAAATGGTTGATATCACAAAAAAAGCTCCCGATAAAAAGGAGAAAAATTTTAAAAATTCATTGATAGATGTTCTTTTTTATCTTGTTCAGTGGACCTGGGGTCTGCCCGTAAACCTTGTTGGAGGTATCGCATTCCTCATCTGTACAAAAATCAAAAAACGCCGTTGGCAGAGATTCGGATATTCTTACATAGTATATCTTCCGTGGGAAGCTGGCGGACTTTCTTTGGGACTTTTCATATTTATGAAGGACGGTCACAAGAATAAGAAGTGGACATATAACACCCGCATCCACGAATACGGTCACACCTGGCAGTGTCTTCTTCTTGGCCCTCTTTACTATCTCGTAATCGCAGTTCCTTCAATGATATGGTGTAACTGCTTTGAGGGATACAGAAAGAAGAACAACGTTTCTTACTACAAACTTTACTGTGAAGCCTGGGCAAACAAGCTCGGACAGAAATTCACAAAGATGGAAATGGTGGATGCCTGATGTCTGTTATCGAAACAAAAATTAATATCGGTATTGCGGAGCCTGTCAGTGTTATACATATAACAGATACTCATATTGCTTATGCCGACGAAAGAGAAACTGAACGCAAGCTTGCACTTTCCGCAAGAAGACTGAAGGCTTTTTCTCTCGCTGAAGACACACTCAGCCTTGCAAGTGAAATTTCAAAAAGTAAAAATATACCAATTGTTCATACAGGAGATTTGCTTGACTTTGTTTCGTTTGCTAATATTGAAAGAGCGAAAAAGTTTATCGACGAAAACGATTGCTTTATGGCAGCGGGTAATCACGAATTTTCCCACTACCACGGTGAAGCAAAAGAAGACGCGGCATACCGCAACCAAAGCCTTGAAAAGGTTCAAAGTGCTTTTAAAAATAACATCCGTATGGCGTCAAGAATTATCGGCGGAGTAAACTTCGTTGCACTTGATGACGGTTACTATCTTTTTGAAAAAGAGCAGATTGATTTTCTGAAAAAAGAAACCGAAAAAGTTCTGCCGATTGTGCTTCTTCTGCACTGTCCCCTTTTCGATAAAGATTTATATGATACCGAGATGAAAAATTCTCCCTGCGGTTATGTGGTTGGTGCTCCCGTTGAGCTTATGGAATGTTATCCTCCGGACAGATTTGAGCAACAGCTTGCGGACGATTTAACTTTAAACGCAATCGAATTTATCGCAAATGAAAGCTTAATCAAAGCAATTATTGCGGGACATATGCATTACAATTATGAAGGCTTTTTCAGAGGCAAACCACAGATTCTAACCTCTTGTACCGATGTCAGAATAATAACATTTGAATAAAAGCTGAAGCTGTTTCACTCAGTGAGAGAAACAGCTTCTTATATTTTATCTGCAATTGTGAATATGAGCTTTTCTGTCTTTTTCCAACCGAGACAAGGGTCAGTAATAGACTTTCCGAAAATGTGTCCGCTGATATCCTGTGCACCGTCTTCAAGATAGCTTTCAACCATAAGTCCTTTAACAAGCCTTCTGATATCTTCGTTACGCTTTCTGCTTTCCATAACTTCAAGAGCAATATCCGTTTGTGCAAGATAATTTTTACCTGAATTATTATGATTTGTATCAACGATTACGGACGGATTAACAAGTCCCGAAACAGAGTAAGTTTCGTTAAGCTTCGCAAGGTCATCGTAATGATAATTGGAAACGCTTTCACCGTTTCTGCCGATATAACCGCGGAGAATGGAATGAGCATAAGGGTTTCCTTCGCTTTCAACCTCCCAGCCTCTGTAAAGGAATGTGTGGCTGAGCTGTGCGGATTTTATCGCATTCATCATAACCGATAAATCACCGCTTGTCGGGTTTTTCATTCCGACAGGAATACCGACACCGCTTGCCGTCAGCCTGTGCTGCTGATTTTCAACAGACCTTGCACCGACAGACACATAAGAAAGAAGGTCGGAAATATAACGGTGATTTTCGGGATAAAGCATCTCATCCGCGCAGGAAAATCCGTAATCACGAAGAGCTGTCATATGCAAATCGCGAAGTGCAACAATACCCTTGAAAATATCCGGCTTTTCGTCAGGGTCGGGCTGATGAAGCATACCCATATAACCCTGTCCCGATGTGCGCGGTTTGTTTGTGTAAATTCTCGGGATAATTATGAGTTTGTCCTTCACCTCGTCCGCAGCCTTGCGAAGACGCGAAATATATTCAAGCACAGGTTCTCTCTGGTCAGCTGAACAAGGGCCGATTACGAGAATGAATTTTTCAGATTTACCTTCAAAAACAGAGTTGATTTCTTCATCTCTTTTGGCTTTTACTGCCGCCATCTGCTCCGATACAGGAAAGCTCGTTTTAACATCCAGAGGAACAGGAAGCTTACGTTTGAAATTCATTTTCATAATATCACCCCTTTGCTGAAAACTTTCAACATCATACATCTTTTGACTGAAAAAGTCAAGAATTGCACCGTCTCCTGAAAAACATTTGCTTTTATTATTCTTTTTGATATAATTATTAAAAATATCTCCGGGTGGTTTTATGAAAATAAATTACAGAAAGCTCCTGCCCCGTGACAACACAGCAATGGCAGAACTGATAAGATACAACTTAAAAGCAAACGGACTCGACATTCCCGGTACAGTTTACTTTGACGAAATAATCTGGCATCTGACGGATTTTTACGACGAAAAGCCTGAGCAACGTGCATACTTTGTTCTTGTTGATGACAATGACAAGGTTATCGGCGGAATAGGACTTGCGGAATTTCCTGACATTGAAGGCTGTGCAGAATTGCAGAAGCTTTATCTTGCCGACGAGGTCAAAGGACACGGACTCGGCTATTTTTTAATTGACCTGCTTGAAAAGGAAGCTGAGAAAATGGGATACAGAAAAATGTATCTTGAAACTCACACAAATCTTCAGACAGCGATTCACGTTTATGAAAAAGCAGGTTATCTTGAAATTCCCCGACCCGAATTTGTTATGCACAATACGATGAATAAATTTTATATTAAAGAATTATAATTCTTGACACAAAACTGTTCTGTTGCTATAATTTCCGTAAAAGAAATAAAGGGTGGTTATTATGAGTATTTTCAGCAGACTTGCATCAATGCTTCTTTCGGTTTTGATGGGTATACTTTCCGTTTTTGGAGTTGCTCTGCCCGATTACGAAGTAGACAAAAGCAATTGGAACACAAACTACAAATACGTTTTCGTTCACGGTCTTATGGGTTGGGGCGAATACGATTTTTACTATCCGCTTATGCCCTATTGGGGAATGTTCGGCGGAAACCTTATGAATTATCTTAACAACAGCGGTTTTGATTGTTATGCAGCGTCCGTTGACGGAACTGCAAGTGCATGGGACAGAGCTTGCGAGCTTTACGCTCAGCTTACAGGTACCGTTACCGATTACGGCGAAGCTCATTCAGAAAAATGCGGTCACGAAAGATTCGGCAAGGACTTTACCGGAAAAGCACTCATTGACGAATGGGATGCTGAAAACAAAATCAACCTCCTCGGTCATTCTTTCGGCGGTGCAACCGTAAGAACCTTTGCACATCTTATGGCAAAAGGCGACCCACAGGAAATGAAAACAACTTCATCCGACGAAATCAGCGGACTTTTCACAGGCGGTAAGGCTGACTACATTTATTCTGTCACATCACTTGCTGCACCCCATAACGGCACAACTGCCTACGGTGTTGGAACAGCAGACGGTGCAGAATATGACACCGCGGCATACGATATGCACATCGACAACGCTCTTGAGCTTAACAAAACTCTCTCAATCAGCAAGCAAACGTATTATTTTTCAATTGCATGCTCAATGACTGAGGCTGACGAAAACGGCTATCATACTCCGATTAAGGAAAATATGGAATCTTTATTCACATCAAGCAGTGCAGAAATCGGCAAGCTGACAGGTACAACTCCCGGCGGATATGTAGTCGGTGAGGAATGGCTCGAAAATGACGGACTTGTTAATACATTCTCTGCCCTTGCTCCCCTCTCAGACCCGAGCACACAGTTCAACGCTGAAAATGTTCAGAAGGGTATCTGGAACATTATGCCCGTTTACTACGGTGACCATATGTCGCTTCAGGGCGGTATGACGGTTGTTAACAACGTAAAACCGCTTTATATTGAACATCTTTCAATGATTAATTCCCTGTAAAAGAAAACATACAAAAAAGGATGGCTAAGCCATCCTTTTTTATTTTTGGTTTTAATTTTTATTTGTAAGGAACAGGAATGAATGTCAGTAAAAATTCAAACAGCTTCTCAATCCAGTTTTTGATAAAATCAAAAATATCTATCTTTATTTCATTTGATGTATCGTCTGCATTTACCTGTATTTCAACATCAACAATCTCCTGTTCAATCTCCTCTGTTACAGGTATCTGATCAATGAGGGTAACATATTCAATATAAGCCGAAGATGTTTCAAGAAGAACCTCAGGCGATTTTGACTGATCAACTGATGAAAGCAAAATTCCTGACTCGTTAAGAAGTGCAACGTCCGTTTCGTCAACCATACCGTCGTGGTTACAGTCAGCCGCCATATATGCAACTGTGCCGATATTTTCTTCAGTCAGCATTGAATTTGCCAAACATGAAACAAGCACAGCATCCTGACCGTCATACCAGGAGTCACCGTTTGTGTCACCGTAAATCAGAATTGTGAATTCTCCAACCACAGTATCGCCGTTTTTAAGCGTTGCCCTTGTTCCCGTACCGAGCTTACCGTCAGGAGAATCGTAACTCCAGGTGTAAGCGGAATTGAGGACTGTTATGTAATTTTCAAGTGAGCTTTCACCTGCGTTGATACCTGAAATAATTCCGCTATCGGTGTCAAAAACAACGCCTTCTGCCAACTCATATTCTGTTGCAGGTATCGCTTCTGTTTCTACTTCTCCGCAATTGTTGCATATACGTGATTTTGAACCCGGCTTTGAAATTGTAGGTTCATCAGTCACCTGCCACTCGCCGAAGCTGTGTCCTGTTGCAGGAACGGTATTTTCGCTGAGCACTTTGTTACACTGTGTGCAGACCGTTTTTTCGAAACCTTCCTGTGTGCAGGAATGCTCACCCGACTGTGTCTGCGGCTGATGGTCACAGACAGTCCATGGTTGGATAAACGCATTTTTCAAATCCCAACTGCCGCTGTTATATTCCTCGGAAGGTACCCATTTAGAAGAGCTATAAACATAGGTTTCGCCGTTACTTGAGTATCCGTCACCGTTTTCAAACGGAATCCATGAACCATTCATGCACATTGAAACAGCAAATTTACTACCTTCTTTAACAGCAACTTCTTGAGGCAAATCAATCACGTGATAACCCGCTTTTTCAACTGTTGTTTCAAATGTTAAACCCAATGTACCCGATCCCGGATTATTTACAGAAGTAAGATCAGTGTAAACTTTAAAAGTAATTGTTACGTTTTCCTCATGGGTATATGTGGCAATAGATTTTATTTTTTCATTTTCTTTTGCACTGAAAACATTAGCAACCGCTCTGTTTCCAATTCCTATCAAATAATTGTAACGGTCACCGTTATAGTTATAGTTTTCATAATAATCTTCGATAGGTTGTGCAATATACCCTATAAAACTACACAGAGTTGCATCGTAGTAAGAAATCCAGAAATATCCTGAATCACCCCACCAGGTATCCCAGCTGTTTTTGCAAAGCCAGGCACCGTTTTCAGTCGGACGACATTCAGCTTTAAAATTATCTTTGGAGAAGTTATCGTCCCAACCAACAACAGTGATCGCATGGTTAGTTGTTGTTGCGGTGTTGCAGTAAAAAGCTGCTATTCCCGAATCTGTATAATAACCATCGTCATGATAATAACTGGCTGTTACCGAGCCGTATTCCATAATATGCTGTTTAGTTTCATTTGCTGTTGAGAATGTTTCCACAGACTTGATAACAAAACCGCTGTTTGTATTACGACGCTGATCATCGGTATACTTCGGAAGCTTTGTTATATTGTTGTAGTCCGCCGGATTTGCATCCTGATTGGCAACACCTGCCCAGCGTGACAACGCCTGTGTAACCTTTTGCCAGTTACCGCCCGACAGGTACGGATTTGCCGTGGTTGTTCCGTCACCGTAAGCAAGATCTGTTGTGTCTGTTGTGGCACTGTTAATACCAAACCACGCAAGGTGAGATTCAGAAAAATCAACGGTTTCAATCTCTGCAAGACCTTTGCTGATAACCGAGCTTTCAAGTGCACTTATAGCAGAAAATGCCCAGCAGTTTTCCGCATTACCTTGCCATTTAACAGATGTTACAACATCCTTTGAACGGGAATCGTATGACGACGGGATTGTTGTGCCCGCATCCATTGTGTTGAATGACGGCTCAAATGACAGACGTGTATCTCTTTCAATAATTTTGCCGTCTTCGTCCACATAAATATCTTCAACATAACCGCCGTTAGAAGAATCTTGCGGAATAACTCTTATAGCATCATCCTCAGACACAGCCGATGCCGTCGGTGCTGCACAAAAAACAAGAATTGCCATAATTGTAATAATCGCTGTAAACTTTTTCACAATAAGTCCCCCTTGTCTATCTGTCGTTACAAGTTCAGTTTATCACAATTACCTCACTTTGTAAATAAATCAGCTTTGTCCTATCCGTCAAAAGATAGTGCAGATTTTTGGTAAAAAAAACATACCATTTCCTCACTTAATTTGATATAATAAATTTATTAATATTTTTTGTACTGTGAGGAATTGAAATGAGCAAAGAATTACCGCGTACCTATGTACCTTTCAAGGATTGGAAAGAACCTTCAAAGCAGATTGAATATACAGAAGAAACACCTCTCCTTTCCCCTGACGGAAAGCTCCTCGCAAAAGGTTGGGCAAGACGCAATTATTTTACATACAACCGTGACTATGTTAAAACAGGAATTATGAGCCGTAAGGAATGGGACTTTTATACCATTACTGACGGTAAAATGCAGATTCTTGTCAGCTTTGCGAACATCAACGTCGGCGGTTACGTAAGTGCAAAAATCACCGACCTTTCAACAGGTGAAGTAATTGTTGATGCAATTCAGTATTTCATCGGTGCAAACAAGCATGTTCCTCCCGCAAAGGGCGACGTACCTAACCGCTATAAGGATAAAATCGGCAAGGCTGAATTTGACTTTGACACAAGAGAAACCGAGCGTATTCTTAAATACAAAAAGATGCACAAGGGTAAGCTTTGCGACGTAAACATTAAAATGGATATTCTTCCGGGTTCTGAAAATATTACAACAGTTCTCCCCTTTGATGAAGACGATACCAAATATTTTATGACCACAAAGCAGATGTGTATGCCCTGCGAAGGTACTTTCAAGTACGGAGATTATGTTTATAAAATTTCAAAGGATACCGCCTTCTGTTCTATGGACTGGGGTCGAGTTAATACCGTTCATAAAATGGTCTGGTATTGGGGCAGTGGCTCTTTGTACCACTACGACGAAAAGGGTGAAAAACATCTTCTCGGCTTTGAAATCACCTGGGCGATCGGAAACGAAAGTCATGCGACTGAAACAGCGATTTTCTACGACGGTAAAGCACATAAATTCGGTGCAATCGACGTTGAAAAATTCCCCAAGGGCAGATTTATGGAAGAGTGGAAGTTTGTTTCGGAAGACGGCAGATTCAATATGACAATGACACCCACGCTTGATAACCACAGCGACGTAGACTTTAAGGTAGGCAGAATGAACTGCCATCAGGTTTACGGAATCTGGAACGGTGACGTCACACTTGATGACGGAACAAAAATCGAAATCAAAGACCTTTTCGCTTTCTGTGAATATGTAGAAAACAGATGGTAAGTTGAAACATTTAATCAGGATTTCAAATTATAAAAATTACCATTCTAAGGCTTCTCCTTGAGGAGAAGCTGTCGCGAAGCGACTGATGAGGTGTAACGACGAAAAAATATCTTTCATGCTAACCACCTCATCCACCGCAAGCGGTCCCCCTTCTCCTCAAAGGAGAAGGCTTTAAGCTTCGACAAAAATCTTATTCCTTTCGCGAGAAAATCAAGTTTTGTTATGAAATCTTGTTGCAAGGAGAGTTAGCAAAATGAAATTAAAATTAAATATTGATACAAAAAAAGGTGCAGATGCAGTTTCAACTGCTTTTCACAAAACCTCTGAACTTAGCAAAAAAGTTGCATCCGGAGTACAAAAAACAGCTAAAGACCTTTCTGAAAAAACTAAAAATGACAGCTATATACGCCGAATGAAAAAATATAATCCACTTTTTCCTGATAAATACTTCAGTGAAGAATTTAATTTACCTAATATGATTGTTATTGTGGATGATGCTGTCCGTCGCGGAATCGATGTTTGTGAAGGTGCCATAGGTTGGTTGAGTGACGAAAACGGTATTGAAGTAATGTATCTTTATGATGAGTTTATAGACAACTGTGAATTAAAATTTATTCCTGCCGTAATCTGTGATGCAGTATATTACGTCGACAGATTTGAAAGAAAAAAATTTATACAGACGGATTGCCTTTTTAGCAAAGCACACGAAGAAAGACTTGCCGAATTAAAACATATTGCCTTTTCTCTTGGTGCAAAAAAGTTTTCAGTTGAGCTAAGCGAATCAAGTATTGAAACAACACTCGTTCACGCAAAGGCTGAAGCAAAAATAAGTGGAAAACTTCATGGTGTTGCTTCTTCCGTCGGTTCGTCAAACGACCAAAAAATTTCTTTCTCAGGAAATACCCAACGATTAGGAAAAATTGAAGCTGAATTCAGTGGTAGTCAAGAAATCACTAAACCTGAGCTTAAATGGTTTGCTAATGATGACAACATCAAAAATTTGATTAAAATGCGCTGTGGCACAACAAATACACTCAAATCAGAAATTCTCATTCTCGAAGGCTCAGCTTCAGCAACAATGGCAAAAAAGACAGCTTGTGCAATTGACGGTGCAATAGGAAAAATTGGTGGAATAAAAGGCAAATCTGATATGGAAACTCAAGCTATGAAAGAAAGCCAAAGCAAATTGATCTTTAATATTGAGTTTTAAAGGAGTTCTGACTATGAAAACATCTACCGAAATTTGTTCGTCGGGACGTATCATCAGTGAAGAAAAGGCTGTTGAGCTCATCGCGAAGGCTGGCTTTGATGCCTGGGATTTTTCGATGTTTGATATGTGCAGATATGACTGGGGAAAGAAGATACTTCTTGAAAACAACCACCCTCTTGCAGGTAACAACTACCTCGCATTTGCACGTAAGCTGAAGCAGATTGGTCTTGATAACGGAATTGTCTGCAACCAGTCACACGCACCTTTTCCGACAGCTTGTGCCGAAATCCGTTCATATTATAAACGTGCAATTGAATGTACTGCCGAAGCAGACGGTGAAATTTGTATAATTCATCCCGACAACAACAAGTCTGCCGAAGAAAACGCTGAAATGTATCACGAGCTCCTACCTTTCGCACGAGAGTGCGGAGTGAAAATCGCAACGGAAAATATGTGGAACTGGGATTCAGAAAAAGAGGAAAGCAGTTTTGCTGCCTGTTCTACAGGCGAAGATTTTGCAAAACACATCGACATCGTTAAAGATGATTTCCTTGTTGCCTGTCTTGATATCGGCCACGCTGAAATGCGCGGTTCGGGTAACGGTGCGGCAAATATGATTTACACTCTCGGTTCAAGGCTTCAGGCACTTCATATTCACGATAACGATAAGTGGCACGATTCGCATCAGATTCCTTTTTCAATGAACATCGATTTTGTACCTATTGTCAAGGTACTTAAGGACATCGGATACAGCGGATATTTCACTCTTGAAGCTGACTGCTACCTTGAAGATTACCCCGCAGAAAACGTTTTTGCAGGTCTTAAAGACCTTTCCGCAAGTGCTCGCAAACTTGCAGATATGTTTGATTCTCTATAATTAAGAAAAGGAAGAATTAATATGAAAAATTCATTTAAAAGAATCTTCGCGATTATTCTCGCAGTTGCAATTTGTTTTGCAGTTATGCCTGCGACATTCGCTACTGGCGTCCGTGGAGATGCAAACAACGACGGAAAAACCAATTCTTCGGACGCTCTTCTGATTTTGCGTCACGCTGTCGGTTATGCTGACAAAGAGTTTGACAAGAAAAGAGCAGACCTTAACAACGACGGAGCTGTTAACTCTTCGGATGCTCTTCGCGTTTTGCAGATTTCGGTCGGTCTTGACAATCCGACATCATATTCAAAAAATGAAGCCATTCAGTTCTATGCAGATGCTTTTGATTCATTAGCTAAAGGTAAAGTAAAGGTTTCCTATAAATCACGTTATGTTTCTAAAGCTGTCAACGATAAGAACAACAAGGATTATGTTGAAACTGATGAATATGGCGATGAACTGGCGGTCACATACGAAAACGGTTACAATAAAGCAACGGGGTCAATTTCTGAATTCTGCCCCGATGCCCACATAGATCCGAATCTTGTTACAAGTGCAACCGTTACAAAGAAAGACGCGTCAACATATACAGTAAAAATCGTATTGGTTGCGGACACAGCAAATTCCAAGGACTATATACCGCGTAAGATTTATCCGTACATTCTTAACTATGCGGACTGTTCAGAATGTACATTCGACAATTATTATGTAACATCCGGAACAGCTTCTTTCCCTGCTTCAGAAATAACAGCAGTTGTCAAGGACGGTTGCCTCAAGGAGCTTACCGTTAACGTACCGTTTGAAATGAAAATGAATCTTTCAAGCGAGGATAAGAAAACCACCAAGGATGTTACCGAAAAAGGAAACATTACTGACGTATACAGCTTCACTTTCTGAATATAAAATAAAAGCGTTGTGTGAAACACCGAGTTCCCGTAAGGAAGTTTTTGTTTTCTTACGAAACTGCGAAGCACTTTAAAATGCGAAATTGCGTGTGCAAGAAAAGGCAAAAACCACCGATAACGCTGACGCGTATCGGTGGTTTTTAACGCATTATTGTGCCGCAAGTTCACGTTTTAAAGAAAAACTGCCTTTCGGGAGCTCGGCGAAGTACAGCGCTTTCTTTTTTAAGATTTAAAAATCGGTTCAATAAAATCTTGTATCTTCTCGTTTGAAAGCGAATCCGCACTCAATATATCAATTTTTTCATCGCACAGCCTTACAGTTTCAAGCGACGAAAAAACCTCCTGCATAAGTCTTTTATATGCTTTAAGACTGAAATCCATCCGCTTTTTTGTTTCAGCTTCCGAAGAAACAAGAAATCTTCTTGACGAAACTCTTCTGCTGTTTTCAAAATCACCCTTATGAAAATACTTGGACACAAAAACTCCTGCTTTCAGCTCAGGAATTATCAGGTGCTCGGCTCCGATTTCCGTGTTGAGCGGACAAAGACAGCTTATTACGTCATACCCTGCACTAAGTGCATACCGCCTTACCCTGTCCGTAATGTGCCTTGCACAAGCTCCCGTGCGGTCGCAGATTACAGTTATATTTTCGCAGTAAATATCAAAAGCTTCCATATTAAGCTCGACCCCGTCAGGAGTGAAACAAGTCACAAAACGTTTATGCTCCGTGCCGACTGTACCTTTAAGCGTACCGCCCATTGATGACCACAGACGCGACGAAAATCGGTTAATCTTTACAATATCCATATCGGATGAATCAAGTCGCACCATATCGTTGCTTATACATCGGCAGGCCGTAAGGAATCGTTCAGCTCGTTTTACCGCTTCCTCACGGCAAAGAATCAGGTTTTTCAGGCTTTTCGTTTCGCCATCCAAACAAAAAGTTTCAGCGGAATATGCAACCGCATTATATGTACCGTCGAGAATTCTGAATCCCGCATCTGCACTATAGATCCCGATGCTTCTTTCATCCGCACAAAAATCAATGTAGTTCAAGCTACGATTATCAAGCTCATTTTTTATTGAATCAAAAAGCCTCTGCTTCGCTGAAGTTGAATATCCCTTTACAATATAATTTTTCTCCGCTGAAAACTCCGGCTTTGCGGCAAGAGAATAAAACCCTTTCGGAGAATACACTCCATAGTAGAAGCAGTTGCTTATCATCATCCTGACCTCCGTAAACAATATAGTATATTCTATTCAAAAAATTAATTCTCGTGCTTGTATAGTCAAAAAGTTTATGATATTATTATTTAGTAAAGATATTTATTGTGAATTTAGCATTAAAGAGGTTTTAAAATGCTTAATGAGGGAAAAATAAGTTCGTTGATTCATAACCCTGTTAAGGTTTTTGTTTTTGACACGGTCACATCCACCAACGATGTTGCAAAAAATCTTTGTAAGGATACTGAAGAATGTATTCTTGTTGTCGCTGATGGGCAGACTAACGGAAGAGGACGTCAGGGTAAAAGCTTTTTTTCGCCAAACGGCAGCGGACTTTATTTTTCGATGGTTTTCAACACTGGCTCCCCTGCTTTTGATTTTACAGGAGTCACCTGTGCTGTTGCAGTAGCTTGTGCAAGAGCCATTGAAAAGCTTTGCAACCTTAATGTTAAAATCAAATGGGTAAACGACATTTATATTGAAAACAAAAAGGTCTGCGGTATACTTGTTCAATCCGTCAGCGAAAACGGTATTATCAAAAAGCTTATTGTCGGAGTCGGAGTCAACATTTCAACTGTCGATTTCCCCGACGAAATCAAGGATATTGCCGTTTCACTCGGCAGAGATATCGACAGAAATGTTTTAGCCGCTGAAATTGCCAATAATATTTCCGAGCTGATTTTCAACCTCCCTCAGGAATACATCGGTGAATACAAAGAAAAGTCCAATGTTATCGGCAGGGAGATAACTTATTTTAAAAACAATATTCCTCATCAGGCTCAGGCAGTTGATATTGACGAAAAAGGCGGTCTTGTCGTGCTTGAAAACGGAGAAAAAATTACACTTACAAGCGGAGAAATTACAGTAAGATTTCCGCTGAAATAAAAAAACTTAAAGGAGCGATTTTACTATGTATAAGGGAACAAAAACTGAGAAAAACCTTATGGAAGCTTTTGCCGGCGAATCTCAGGCAAGAAACAAGTACACATACTTTGCAAGTGTAGCAAAGAAGGAAGGCTATCAGCAGATTGCTGCAATTTTTGAGCAGACAGCTAACAACGAAAAGGAACACGCTAAGCTTTGGTTCAAGGCTCTCGGCGAGCTCGGAAACACAGCAGAAAACCTTGCTGCTGCAGCTGCAGGCGAAAATTACGAATGGACAGATATGTACGACCGTTTTGCAAAGGACGCTGAGGAAGAAGGCTTTACAGCACTTGCTGCTCAGTTCAGAGCTGTTGCTGCAATTGAAAAATCTCACGAAGAGCGTTACCGTGCACTTCTCAACAACGTTGAGATGAAGGCTGTTTTCGAAAAGAGCGAAGAAATTATGTGGGAATGCCGCAACTGCGGTCACCTCGTAATCGGCAAGAAGGCTCCCGAAGTTTGCCCCGTTTGCAACCATCCTCAGAGCTACTTCGAGATGAGAAAAGAGAATTATTAATCTTAAAAATTCATAATGAAAAAAATCCGTCGAGATTCAATATCTCGGCGGATTTCGCTGTTTTATCTTATTTTTTCTGCAATTTTCAGTATCTTCACTATCGGTATTACCAAGAGTGCACAGAAGAAATTACTTATGCCGTGAATAAGGTCAAAATATAAACCTGCACCTATCCATACAAGCATCCCCTTAAAGTCAAGTCCCATAACGAGCGCCTGACACGGTGCATAAAGTATTCCGTACAAAAAGCCGTGAAGAGCACATATAACCATATAGACAATCGGCTTTACCTTTTCGGGTATATTCTTCGGCAGAAGCATAACCGCTGCCCAGAGTACTGTCCATATATAAAGATACGGCAACCACCATGTTGCAAATCCTGAAATAAGTCCCGTAACAAACACAAAAATATATATGGGATAAAGTGCTTTCTTTCTGTATACTACCGTAAACGCTACTATAAATGTGCCTATAAGATGTATATTAGGAAGCAAATCCATGAGCACCTTGGAAGCATACATCAATGCACCAAGCATAGCGAAAATTGCAACTTCTTTTACCGTAAGCTTACTTCTGCGGTCTGAATGCATAGGTCTGTCCCTCGGTAATTTCCGTCTGATCTACACCCGTAAGAGCGTATTCTTCGTTTTCGTAGAAAGCCCAGTACAAGCCGTCCTTATCGTAGTCAAGAGTTGTTCCGTTTACGGTCTTTACATAAAGTCCGTAAGGGCCGTCTTCACCTTCGATTATACCCTCAGCCATAAGAGCCTTGCCGACGGTGTCCTCGTCCGAATGAACCTCCCATTTTGTTTCCTTGCCCTCTTTATCCTCAGCAATAAAGAAGAACTTCTTTTCACCCTGACCGATTACCTCGTGGGTTTCGGAAACATCTGAACCTGTTGTTTCAGGTGAAGTGGTTCCTGTTGTGTCTTTGTCCGTACATCCAATTGTAAAAAGTGATATGGCCGCAACAATCACGATACAAAGGATTATGGACAAAATTCTTTTAAATTTTGTCTTTTGCATAATTTTTGCATCTCCTATAAAATTTTATTCCTCTCTCTGAGTAAAACTCAAACCGGCACTCGCAGTTAAAAAAGAGAGCTTTTGTCAGGCGGATATTTCGACTCGGTGCATTTCCTTCACCTTCTCGGTTTTATCCAATGGCTTGTCCCTGATTTGCGGCATCAGGCAAGAAGGAAACCTTTTTTGCACCTCACGGCGACGGGCTCGTACAGGATTTTCACCTGTTTCCCCGCAAGACATACGGAATTGTAGCATATAAAACAAACGTTGTCAAATTATAAAGAGCCAAAACAACTCTTTAAAAACGTAAAAAAGTCCGGCAAAAAACCGGACTTTTTGGTTTATTTACTTGCTTTGGCTTCTTTTTCTTTCTTTGCTTTTACCTTCTTCTCTTTTACGGGCGGGTTTTTAATTGCCGCCTTTGCTTCGGGAGAAAGAGTTATATAATAAGCAAATGTCCAGAATAAAATTCCGATGAAAAGCAAAGCCATTGTTATAACAGCATTACCAAGCTGGAAAACCTTGAAGTCGACTACACCTGAAATTGCCGAAGATAAAATTGAACCGACAATACCTTCCGCACCCTCAAGATTTTTACCGAGGATTGCACCGATGTCAACCTTACCTGCTGTGAAAGGTGCTGTGAACTTGGTGAAGAAAGACATTGCAAGGAAACAGGACAATGCACCGCCAAAGCTGAAGCCCATAACTGTTTTATGAGCCTGAGTAAAGAGTGCACAACCCATAATTATAAGTGCAATGAGAAGTGCCAACACAAGCATCGCAGCTGATGCAAAGAGCCATCCCTTAACTGCATTTACTTCAATAGGCAAATTATCGAAATTGAAAAGATCTTTCAGAAAATCTAAAGTGCCTTCCTGAATATAGTTGATAATATCGATAACGCTTAATTCTTCCTTGATTGCTGTATCATTCATAACTGAATTCAGCAATCCGCCGGGAGCGATGATAATTCTTATCATAATTCTTGTGACTGCTGCAGGAAAAACAGCAACCGCAAGAATGAAAGTTACAATTCTGTTAAGGATTTTCATATGATTTCTCCTTTACTTGCCCCATGATGAGTTAAGAGCAACTGTACGGTTAAAGACAAGCTTGTCTTCTGTGCTGTCCTTATCAACGCAGAAATAGCCGTTACGCATAAACTGGAACGTATCGCCCGGCTTCACATTGCCAAATCCGCCCTCAAGAAGGCAGTCTTCAATAACTGTGAGTGAATTCGGGTTAAGGTCTTCCTCGTAATCGTGCTCCTTACCCGGCTCTTCAACGCTGAAAAGTCTGTCGTAAAGACGAGCTTCGCACTTGATGCAGTCGTTTGCATTTACCCAATGGATTGTGCCCTTAACCTTTCTGCCGTCGGGTGAATTACCGCCACGGCTTTCAGGGTCATAAGTACAATGAAGGCAGGTAACGTTTCCGTTTTCATCTGTTTCGTAAGATTCACACTTAACAAAGTATGCACTCTTGAAACGAACCTCGTTGCCGGGGAAAAGACGGAAATATTTTTTAACAGGTTCAACCATAAAGTCGTCCTGCTCAACATAGAGCTCACGTGAGAAGATAACCTTACGTGTTCCCATTTCAGGATGGTCGGGATGAAGCTCAACTTCAAACTCTTCTGACTTTCCTTCGGGATAGTTATCAATAATAACCTTAAGCGGCTTAAGAACAGCCATAGCTCTCGGTGCATTGAGGTTAAGATTATCTCTTACACAAGCTTCGATAAGGCCGTAGTCAACAGTACTGTCTGCCTTTGAAACACCGATTCTGTTTATGAAATCTCTTACGGCTGCTGCAGGATATCCGCGACGGCGCATACCGCAAAGAGTAATCATTCTCGGGTCATCCCAACCTGCAACGATTCCTTTGTTAACCATTTCAAGAAGCTTTCTCTTACTTGTTACACAGTAGTTGATGTTAAGACGTGCAAACTCAATCTGACGAGGAGGCTCATCAAAACCGATCTGATCAAGGAACCAGTTGTAAAGCGGACGGTGGTTTTCAAACTCAAGAGAGCAGAGTGAATATGTTACATTTTCTCTTGCGTCTGAAAGCGGATGAGCAAAGTCGTACATCGGATAAACGCACCATTTGTCGCCTGTCTGATGATGAGAAACGTGAGAAATTCTGTAAATAACAGGGTCACGCATATTGAGGTTCGGTGAAGCCATATCAATCTTTGCACGAAGAACCTTTTCACCGTTGCCGAATTCGCCTGCAGTCATTCTCTTGAAAAGGTCCATATTCTCCTCAACTGAACGGTTTCTGTACGGGCTTTCCTTACCGGGCTCTGTGAGTGTACCTCTGTACTCTCTGATTTCGTCTGCTGTAAGGTCATCAACATAAGCCTTACCGTCCTCGATAAGCTTAAGAGCACACTCGTAAACAAAATCAAAATAGCCTGAAGCATAGTAAATATTTTCCCAGTTAAAGCCAAGCCACTTGATATCTTCCTTGATAGCCTCGATGTATTCAACATTTTCTCTTGACGGGTTAGTATCGTCAAAACGAAGGTTACAGATACCGCCATATTTTTCAGCTGTGCTGAAGTCGATGCACAAAGCCTTTGCGTGACCGATGTGGAGATATCCGTTCGGTTCAGGCGGGAAACGGGTCTGTACACGGGTGTTAACACCGTTCTTAAGGTCTTCATCTATAAAATCGTGAATAAAATTGGAAACTTTCATTTCTTCTTCCATTTTCATTTACCTCCTCTTATTTATATTCATTAAGTGCTTTTGTAAGTCTTGCTTTGATTTCATCATTGCCGAGAAGGGCGATGATTGAATGAAGGTCAGGTGTGTTACGGCGTGATGTTATTGCAATACGGATAACCGTTGAAACGTCGCCGACGTGACCCTTGAAAGCTTCGGGATTCTTCTTATATTCCTTTACGTTTGGAGTAAAGCCGAGAGGTTCGCAAAGCTCCTTGATTTTATTGAACCAGGTATCCTTGTCATCCTCTGCATCAAAAACGTTGAGATAAGCTTCAAGAACTGCCGCAGCGTCTTCTTTTGAAACGTTTTCGGGAAGTGTGTAATCAGGAGTATAGATTTCATTGTAGAAATATGAAATGTAATCTTTGATTTCGTCCCATTTTGCAATGTCCTTACGAGGCTTTGCTGTTCCTCTGTCGATTGAAAGAATTCCCTTTGCAAATGCTTCGTCGGCAGAAAGAAGATTGTAAAGCTCTTCGTCAAATGCCTTTGCCCAAGCGAGTGATTTTTCGTAAACCTCTTCAGCAGTCATAAGTGAAATCACGTTTTTGCTGACGTCGTTGAGCTTGTTGAGGTCAAACAAAGCACCGCTTGCACTCATCTTTTTAAGATTGAACGGGAAAGCTGACTGAGGAGCATCCTTGTTTGTCTTTCTCCAATCCTCAAAGTTTGAGTTTGCGATTGTGAGAAGGTACTCAATAACGCTTTCCTTCGGGTAACCGCTTTCTGTGTAGAATGAAACAGAAGCTTCGGGGTCCTTACGCTTTGAAAGCTTACGCTTACCGCCGTTATCCTCCTTCATAATCGGAGAAATGTGTGCAAACTTCGGTACTTTATATTCACAAGCTTTGAAAAGCTGAATGTGTGTAGGTACGGAAGAAATCCATTCGTCACCGCGGACAACGTGAGTTGTTCTCATAAAGTGGTCATCAACAGCGTGTGCGAAATGATATGTCGGAATACCGTCAGTTTTAAGAAGAACGATATCCTGAATGTTTTCGGGCATTTCGATCTTGCCCTTGATAAGGTCTTCAAACTTGATTCTGTTTTCAGGCTTACCGGGTGAGCGAAGACGAACTGTGAAGGGTTTGCCCGCTTCAATGTTTGTCTGCTGTTCCTCAAAGCTGAGCTCGCGGCACTTTGCCCATTCACCGAAGTAACCCTGAATTGCAGTGCCTGCAGTTTCCTGCTCAGTACGGATTGCAGTAAGCTCGTCTTCCGAGCAGAAGCAAGGGTAAGCAAGTCCTTTTATAACAAGAGATTTTGCAATTGTCTGGTAAACTTCTTTTCTGTGGCTCTGCTGATACGGACCGTAGTCGCCTCTTTCGGAATTGAATCCGATTACACCTTCGTCAGGCTCCATACCGAAATCTGTAAGTCCCTGAATGATTGCAGAAACACCGTCTTCAATCTCTCTCTTCTTGTCAGTATCTTCAATTCGAAGGATGAAAACACCGTCATCAGTTGCTCTTGTTGTAAGACGTGCAACCATTGAAGCGAAAAGACCCCCGAGGTGGAGGAAACCTGTCGGGCTCGGTGCGAAACGTGAAACTCTCGCACCCTCTGACAATCCTCTTTCGGGATATATTTTTTCATAATCCTCAGGAGTTTTTGTTATGTTCGGAAACATCAACTCCGCAAGTTTTTCATAATTGCTCATACTAAATGCTCCTTAAGGCGGTATAGTTTTTCAACTTATACCCCAACATAAATATACACTATACATTATCGCAGAAAATGTTGCAAGTATCAAGAGTTTATTGCGAATTTTTCAGCTTTTTCCGCAAAAAAATACACCCTTAAACCAAAGCTTAAGGGTGTGAATCAGAAATCATATTATTTTATAAAAGGCATTTCTGTCATTCGGAGATTTGTGCAGCCGTAGGGTATCATTTCAAGCTCGACGGCTTCGCCTGTCGGTACTCTTGATGACGGTACTTCCGAGCAGATTCCGTCAACGATATCC
The DNA here is from genome assembly GCA_045648305.1 of Acutalibacteraceae bacterium. GTDB lineage: Bacteria > Bacillota > Clostridia > Oscillospirales > Acutalibacteraceae > CAG-488. The sequence continues at coordinate 13,087 of JAZRNR010000048.1, read as the reverse complement.
CACTCTATTGGCACAAACTTCGCCTTAATTTTAAACGGAGCTTCTTCGGGTGAAAACGGCACTTTTCCTACCTCACCGAAGCTTACTTCAAAGTTGTCGGATGCAAAAGCATAGTTCCACGGTGTTGTGGGATAAATCTCGTAATCGCAGTACGGGAATTTACGCTCAACTCCGTCGCGTACATACTCTTTCTTTTCCCATCTTTCACCTATCGGAAGTGAGAATGTAAGGTTGCCTCGTCTTACGCAATACATATCGTTATCGCGTTCGCAAAGCTTTGCTTCAAAACCGAAAGTTACATTGACTGTCACTTCATTTTCAAGCGTTACGGTTATTTTATTATAACCTGCCTTAGCGTCGGAATTATTGATTTTTGCATTTACCGCACCCTCAGGAATTCGGAGATAGAGTGCAATTTCACACGGATTTTCAGCTTTGAGAGTAACTGAATATCCGTCCTCGAACGGATAATTTGTTACGATTTCCGCTGTGATGTTTCCGTCCGTAAGCTTTGACGGAGCAATTGCCGTTACAGCTATACCGTCCTCGGCTTTCATAAACGTACTCATAGCAAACTTCGGCCAACCCTGATTGAAGTTTGCAGTACAGCAACCGTAATTAGGTTCAAGACCGAAAAGGTGCGATTCTTCACTGTTTGTATCGAACGGCTGTTTACCGTCAGGAAAACGTACACACTGCATCTGATTTGACATCTGGTCATACTGATGCGACCACATATCGGGACTTATTGTTGCAGGCAAAGCGTTGAAGGTTGCTTTTTCGAGCATATCTGCCCAATAAGCATCGCCTGTTATTGATGTCAGCCATTCGTAGGAATACATTGCTTCAGTTACGGAGCAACACTCTGAGCCGTGAATCGGACTTCTTCCGCTGAGGCATTCGTCACCTGAAAAATGCTCACAAGCCATTCCGTGGTCACGGAGAAGGATTTCCATACTATTTTTCGCAAATGCATTTGAATCTTTACCAGTAAAACGTGAAAGAAGAGCATATGCTTTTATCATCATACCCATATTTACAACATGGTTAAGGAAGCTCCAACGTTCACGTCTTTCGGCATATCGCCAATCTGAGAAAAGCTTTTCGTAATCAATGCCGTGAATTTCAAGCTTCTGCACGAGGTCGAGCATCCAATCTTCGGGCTGTCTTTCATAAAGCCACATAAGAGGAACAAGACATTCAAACCACCTTGCAGCCGCCCAATCGAAGAGAATGTTGCTTTCAATGTGACGGTCAAGATTCTTAAGTGCCTTATAAATTACGGGCTGAACTTTATCTTCTTCCTTTGCACAGTCGGCATAAAGTGCAAGCACCTTACAGATAAGAAAAACCGCCCACATATCGTATTCGTTTCTTCTTTCTTTCGGACACGGTGCAATCCATCCGTCTTCCTGCTGACGCTCGATAATTGCATCGATATATTTTTTCGCTCTTGCAATCAGGTCCTCATCCTCAAGCTGATAAGCAAGAGGAATAAAACCGTCGAGCCAATACGGCACTCTTTCCCAACCTTCGCAGTCCCCACCTATCCAGGCGCTGTCGCGGATATCGGGCCAGATTTTGTCGAGGTTGCCTGAAAGACCTTCAGCCTGAATTCTGAGCTGATTTTTAAGCCAACCTGTCGGTTTTAATTCGTTTGTTGTGTATTGTTTGAATGCAAGGGGTTTTAACATAAATACCACCTCTTAAGTAATACCGAGTTTCTTTGCCATTTCCGCTGTCTGGAGTTCGAGCATTTTTGAAACGCCTTCCTCCTGCATTGTGATACCGTAAAGAACGTCTGCTTCTTCCATTGTACCGCGTCTGTGCGTGATAAGAATGAACTGAGTGTTCTGGGTCATACGACGTACATACTGAGCGTAACGTGTAACGTTGACATCGTCAAGTGCTGCCTCAACCTCGTCAAAGATACAGAACGGTGAGGGAGAAACCTTGAGGATTGCGAAGAGAAGTGCAATAGCCGCAAGTCCCTTTTCACCGCCTGAAAGAAGGTCGATGTTCTGAACGTTCTTTCCGGGAGGCTGAACCTTGATTTCGATGTTACATTCAAGCACATCGTGCTGATTTTCAAGAATAAGCTCAGCTTTACCGCCACCGAAGAGTTCAACAAACGTTTCGCCGAAGTAGCTGTTGATTCGCACAAACTGCTCCTTGAACTGCTCGCCCATTCTGCCTGTAAGGTCATTGATAAGGCGTGTAAGCTCTTCACGTGAACGCTCGATATCGTCAAGCTGTTCCTTCATAAAGGCATAACGCTCCGAAACCTCGGCATATTCCTCGATAGCTCCGACGTTTACGCTGCCGAGAGCACGGATTTTGCCCTTGATTTCCTGCAAGGTACGGTGTGCTTTCTGGTAATCGTCTATAACGATGTTCATTGCTTCAGCCTCACTCTTTGTGAGCTGATATTCGTCGTAGAGCTTGTTGATTGCATCGTCAAGCTGCTTGAGCATTGTTTCCTTTCGCTCTTCAAGACGTGCAAGCTCACCGCTGATTTTTTCGCGTTTAGAGTTCTTTTCACGTTCCTCTGCACGAAGTCTTGCACTTGCGGCATCACATTCTGTACGCTCTTTGATAAGTGCTTCAACGTCGCCCTTGGACTGTGCACCCATTGAACGAAGGTCTGCAGCTTTCTTTTCAAGCTCAACTATTTTATTTTCAATTTCTTTGTTTGCGTTTTCGATAACTGCAATTTCCTCGTTAAGGTCGTCAAGCTTGCCCTCGTGGCTTGCCATACGTCTTATAAGCAAATCAACAGCCTCACGTCTTGCCTGAATATCCTTTTCGTAAGCAAGGATATCAAGATTGATTTTCGCTTCAAGCTGAGCAAGGTTTTCCCTCTTTTCTTCAAGCTGTTCTCTGCCGTGTGTAACAACGTCGAGATCAGCCTGCAATGAGCCGAGTTCCTTGTTGAATCCGTCAATTTCAGCCTGAGCTTTTTCTTTAAGCTCTTCAAGGTCGCTGATACGAAGGTTTGCATTCTGCTTTTCGCGGCGAAGCTCTTCAAGCGCCGCATTTGCAGTATCAAGCTTACCGTCAATGAGTGAAAGCTCACTTTCCTTACGGATAACGTCTTCCTGAATACGCTTAAGGTCAGCCTGTGAAGCATCAAGGTCAGCCTTGACAAGAGAAAGCTCTTCGCTGAGCTTTTTATACTCTTCCTGACTTACCTGCTGCTGTGCGACAAGCTCTTTCATCTGTGCATTAAGCTTATCGATTTCGTTACCTCGGCTGAGGATACCTGCGTTGTGTCCTCTTGAACCACCGGTCATTGAACCGCCTGCATTTACAACCTGACCGTCAAGGGTAACAATCTTGAAACGGTAGTCATATTTCTTCGCAATTACGATTGCACTGTCAAGATCTTCTGCAACAGCTGTACGCCCGAGAAGTGACTTGATTACCTCGCTGTACTTCTCTTCGTAATCAAGAAGCTGATCTGCCATATCGATGAATCCGTAGCAATCGTCAAGTCCTTTTTCCGTGAAAGGCTTAGCCTTAACAGATGTAAGCGGAAGGAATGTTGCACGTCCGCCCTTCTTCTCCTTAAGGAAGTTGATTGCACGTTTTGCATCATTTTCGCTGTCTGTAACAATATTCTGAATTGCCGCACCGAGAGCTGTTTCAACAGCAACAGCATATCTGTCGCTTACGTTGATAAGCTGTGAAAGCGGACCGTGAATGCCGCGGAGCATTCCGCCCTTTGCCTCACGTACGATTGACTTAACCGCACCTGAATAGCCTTCCATGTTCTTTTCCATTTCGTCAAGAATACGGATTTTATCCTTCTTCTGAAGAATGTCAAGACCGCGGCCATCAATTTCGCCCTTAAGCTTTTCTGCCTTTTCTTCACGGTTCTGAACACGGAGATTGTATCCCGAAACAGCGTTTAAAATCTGTGTTTCTTCTTCTTTCATTTTATCAAGCTCTGCCTGACACTCGTTTTTCTTGCCCTCAAGCTCGGTTATGTAGCCGTTACGTGTTGAAAGAACACCGTCAATGTTGCTTACTCGGCCCATAATTTCTTCGATTGATGAATTTGCCGTTGTTTCTTCGATTCGCTTGTCGGCAATTTTATTTGTAATTTCAGTAATCTTCTGTGAAAGGTCAGCAATCTTATCCGAAAACTCGCTGTTTTCAAGTCTTGCATTTGCGATGTCAGCTGCAGCGAGGTCAAGCTCATTCTTCTTTGCTGCAATTTCAGCGAGCAATTCGTCGATTTCTTTCTTTGACTCTTCGATTTCTGAGCTGAGTCCCTTTTCACTGTCTGCAGCATCCGTCATATCGCGTCGGATACGTTCAATTGTCTGATTATTATGAAGGATTGTATTTTTCTCAACAGAGATTTCACCATCGATATGTACAGCCTGCTCCTCGTATGAGGTTGCATTAAGGCGGAGATTATCGATACGGACTGTGATTTCCTGACTTTTTGTGAAAATGTTTTCTGTTTCCTGCTCAATTACGTTGAGGGCGGCTTCAATTCCGTCATACTGTGCCTGAGCGATTGAAAGCTTGTCCTCCTGCTCACGAAGCTTCGTTTTTGAAGTTTCGATTGTGTTGAGCCAGAGACCGATTTCAAGCTCCTTCTTTTCAGCTGCAAGAACAAGGAATTTCTGTGCCTTTTCGCTCTGCACCTTCAAGGGGCCGACACGGCTTTCAAGCTCTGCAAGGATATCGCGAAGACGGACAAGATTTTCCTCTGCCTGTGCAAGCTTCCTGTTTGCATCGTTACGACGGTAACGGAAATGTGAAATTCCTGCCGCTTCTTCAAGCATTTCACGGCGCTGACCTGACTTTGAAGAAATAAGGTCAGCAATTCTGCCCTGGCTGACAAGAGAATAACCGTCACGGCCAAGACCTGTATCCATAAACAGCTCGTGAATATCACGAAGACGGACAACAGCACCATTGAGCATATAATCACTTTCGCCCGAACGGTAATAGCGTCGTGTTACGGCAACCTCGTCCTTATCGCAGTTATTAAGCGTTCTGTCTGAGTTATCAAGCTTAAGGGTAACTTCCGCAAAGCCGAGAGCCTTACGGATTTTCGTTCCGCCAAAGATAACGTCTTCCATTTTTGAACCGCGGAGATTCTTTGTTGACTGTTCACCGAGAACCCAACGTACAGCATCGGCAATGTTACTCTTACCTGAGCCGTTAGGACCGACAACAGCTGTCATTCCGTGATTAAAATTAAAGACTGTCTTATCAGGGAACGATTTGAAGCCCTGCATTTCAAGCGCTTTTAATCTCATAATGATTCATTCCTTAATATGTAAACTTTGTATTTTTCAATACTTTCATCCGCTGTGATTTTCGCTTCATATCCAAGCTTTTTAAGTGCTTCGATGTTCGCTTTTTTCTGTCCCGTCATCTGTGAAACAGCTTTTGGCGACACGCGGATTTCTATTTTCCCCTCAGGGATTTTATTTTCACGGATAAGCTCCGTTACTTTTCGTAAATAAATTTTACTTTCGCAGATTTCTTTGAATGCAGGATGATAAGCACCTGCAACGAATTCTCCCTCGACGTCACCGCCTGAATGAAGACCGGTTCTTATAACCTTTATTCCCGCTTCTTCAAACACCTGGAGCAATTCGGCACAAAGCTCTGCCGCCTCTTCTACGCCCTGCGGATGATATTCACCTTTTCGGTAAAGCTCGCAAAGCTCTGTATTTTCAAGCACGACCGTCGGATAAATCCTGACTGTATCGGGATTAAGTCCGATAATTTTGCGTGCGGTTTCAATACTGTCTTCATCCGTTGAGCCGTAAAGTCCCGTCATCATCTGCAATCCTGTTTCAAAACCGTTCTTCTGAAGAAGCTTTGTTGCTTTTGCGATGTCATCTGCCGTGTGTCCTCTTTTGTTGAGCATAAGCACCCTGTCATCAAGGCTTTGTGCTCCGAGCTCAACGGCTGTCACGCCGTAGGTTTTAAGAATTTCGCAGATTTCCTCGTCAACAGCATCGGGGCGGGTTGAAATTCGGATTCCTTTGAAGCTTCCGTTTTCAACATATCTGTAAGCTGCCGAAAGAAGCGAAACCATCGTTTCCCTTTCAATCGCAGTAAAACTGCCACCGAAAAAAGCGATTTCTCCACCCTTGCTTTCGGGATTTTCCAAAGCAATCTGCACCGCTTTATCGACATCGGACGGTTTAACCTGATTTCTGTGCCCTGAAATTGCGCGCTGATTGCAGAACGAGCATTGGTTCGGACAACCGTTATGCGGCACAAACAGAGCAACGTTTATATGCCTCACAGACCCATAAGCTCCAAGGCTTCCCTTGCAGCCTCCTGCTCGGCTTTCTTTTTGCTTTTGCCGATTCCTCTGCCGATTACGTTTGAGTTAAGATGCACCTCAACCTCAAAACGCTTGTCGTGGTCAGGACCTGTTTCTCCCGTGAGCACATATTCAATAATCTCACCTGGATTTCTCTGCACAACCTCCTGAAGCATCGTCTTATAATCTCGGATTGACTGCTGCTGACGGATTGCTTCTTCGATGTATTTAAGAACGAAATTCCTTGCGGCTTCCATTCCGCCGTCAAGATAAATTGCAGCGATAATCGCTTCGAATGCATCCGCCTGAATTGACGGACGCTCTCTGCCACCCGTAAGTATTTCGCCCTTACCGAGAAGAAGATATTTGCCGAGTTCAAGCTGTCTTGCAAAGCCTGCAAGTGATTTTTCACAAACTGTTGCTGCCCTGAGCTTTGTCAGCTCGCCTTCGGGAAGCTTTTTATAATTTTTAAAGAAATTTTCTGCAGTAATAAGACCAAGAACAGAGTCACCGAGAAATTCAAGTCTTTCGTTTGAATCACCTGCAGAATGATTTTCATTAACATACGATGAATGTGAAAGTGCACGGACAAGAATAGCTTCGTCGTTGAAGGTATAGCCAAGCTTTTCCTGCAGCTCCTTTATGTTATTCTTCATCTTCACCTCTCCTTTCTTCAGAGAGTAATTTTTTATAGAAGTCGAGGCTTCTCTGTGCGAGAGCTTCGTAACGTAATTTTTTATCTCTTATCAGTTCGTCAAGCGGAGGAATTATACCGAAATTCGCACCCATCGGCTGGAAGTTTTCAACCGTTTCGTTGCTGATGTAGTTTGAAAGTGCACCGAGCATTGTTATCTCGGGGAGCTTTATCGGCTCTTCACCTTTTAAGTATCTTGCCATATTAATACCTGCAAGAATACCTGCCGCAGCTGATTCCATATAGCCTTCAACGCCCGTAATCTGTCCTGCAAAGTAAAGACCTTTTCTTCCTCTGAATGAAAAGTCGCTGTTAAGAAGACGGGGTGAATCGATAAATGTATTTCTGTGCATAACACCGTAACGGATGAACTCGGCATTTTTGAGAGCAGGAATCAAAGAGAAAACTCTTTTCTGCTCACCGAATTTGAGATTTGTCTGAAATCCTACGAGGTTGTACATCGTACCGCTTGCATCCTCACGGCGAAGCTGAAGCACAGCCCACGGTCTGTGTCCCGTTCTCGGGTCGCGTAAGCCGACGGGTTTAAGAGGGCCGAAACGCATTGTATCCGCACCGCGCGAAGCCATAACCTCAATCGGCATACAGCCTTCGTAGACACCCTTTTTCTTGTCAAAAGAATGAAGCTCTGCAGACTCTGCATTTACAAGCTCGTTGTAAAAAGTTTCGTACTCTTCCTTATTCATCGGACAGTTGAGGTAATCGTCCTCACCGCCGCGGTCATAACGTGACTGAGAGAAAGCACAGGATTTATCAATACTTTCATCCGTAACAATCGGTGCAGCCGCATCAAAAAAACTGAGTGAACCGCCGCAGAGAGCTTTGATATTCTCAGCAAGTGCATCCGAAGCAAGAGGACCTGCAGCAACAATTACGTTGCCTTCGGGAATTTCCGTAACTTCTCTGCATTCAACTCTGATAAGCGGATGAGATTTTATTTTTTCCGTTACCAACGCTGAAAACTTATCTCTGTCAACAGCCAAAGCACCGCCTGCAGGAACACTGCATTCCTTTGCACACTCAACGCAAACCGAGCCGAGAAGCTCCATTTCTGCCTTAAGAAGTCCTGCGGCTGAAGCAAGCCTCTGCGCCTTAAGCGAGTTTGAGCAGACAAGCTCTGCAAGCATATCGCTCTTATGCGCGGGAGAACGCTTTTCGGGCTTCATTTCCGCTATTGTAACCGATATTCCGTTGTTTGCCAGCGCCCATGCAGCTTCAACACCTGCAAGACCGCCACCTATTACAAGAACGTCGTTCATATTATTCCTCTGCTTTTTTTCTTGATTTTCTTTCTGTTTTCTTTTCGTAACCGCAAACTTCATCGAGGCAGACGGTAAGACCGCCCTTACGCTTGAAAAGTGACTTTCCGCACTGCGGACACTTGTCGTCCGTCGGCTTATCCCATGTCATAAAGTCACAGTTAGGCCAATTTCCGCAACCGTAGAAGGTGTAACCCTTCTTTGATTTTTTCTCTATAACTTCGCCGCCGCACTTCGGACATTTTGCATTTGTCTGCATAACAAGCGGTTTTGCATTCTTACATTCGGGGTAACCGGGACAAGCAAGGAATTTGCCGAATCTGCCCTTTTTGATTACCATCATTCTTCCGCACTTTTCGCACGGAATATCTGTCATATCCTCTTCAAGCTGAATCTTGACATCCTTCATATCTGCCTTTGCTTTCTGAAGAGTGTTATCAAAATCGTCGTAAAATTCGTGAAGCATTGCGATATAGTCAAGGTTACCCTCGCCAACTTCGTCGAGGTTTGTTTCCATACCTGCAGTGAATTTTGTGTTAACGATTTTTGGGAATTTATCCTTAAGAAGGCTTGTGATTGCTTCACCGAGCTCTGTCGGAGTAAGCTGTTTCTGCTGACGCTTGATGTATTCACGCTTCACGATTGTTGAAATGATTGTTGCGTAAGTACTCGGTCTGCCGATACCGTTTTCTTCAAGAGCCTTGATAAGTGAAGCTTCTGTATATCTTGACGGTGGCTGAGTGAAGTGCTGGTTACCCAGAAGCTCCTTGAGTTTGAGCTTGTCGCCCTCGCTGAGCTCCGGAAGCTTTGATGTATCCTCCTCTTCCTCGTCTGTGCTTTCTTCGTAAAGTGCTGTGTAGCCGTCAAACTTCACGCTGAAGCCTGATGCATTGAAAAGGCAGTAGCCTTCCTTGCCTTCTGTCACAGCCTGAATTTCAGCCTTGACTGTATTAAGTACACAGCTTGCCATCAGGCTTGCGATGAAGCGTTTCCAGATAAGAGTATAAAGCTTATACTGGTCAGATGTAAGGCTTCCCTTAACTCTTTCAGGTGTGAGCATCGGGTTTGTCGGACGGATTGCTTCGTGACCGTCCTGAGCATTGCTTCTTGATTTATAATATCTCGGCTTTTCGGGAAGGTATTTGCTTCCGTATGTGTCCGTGATGAATGTGTTTGTAAGAGCTCTTGCTTCTTCGGAAATTCGAAGGGAATCAGTTCTCATATATGTGATAAGACCGGTTGTGCCGATTCCTGCAACGTCAACACCTTCGTAAAGCTCCTGAGCTGTTCGCATTGTACGCTGAGCCTGGAATCCCATACGACGTGATGCTTCCTGCTGAAGAGTTGATGTGATAAACGGCGGTGCAGGATTCTTTTTCTTTGTGCCCTTTTTGATTGAAGATACTGTGTACTTTGCACCGTCAAGACGTGCAAGGTATGCATCAGCCTGCTCCTTGTTCGTAATCTTCACCTTACCGCTTTCATCGCCGTAGAATGAAGCTGAAAAGCTTTTTCTGCAGGGTGCGATGAACTTCGCATCAAGTGTCCAGTACTCTTCGGGAACGAATGCACGGATTTCATTTTCTCTGTCTACAACAAGCTTTACAGCAACAGACTGAACACGTCCTGCTGAAAGACCTCTGCGGATTTTCTGCGAAATAAACGGACTTAATTTATAACCTACAAGACGGTCAAGGATACGTCTTGCCTGCTGTGCATTGACAAGATCCATATCAATTGAACGCGGTGCCATCATTCCGTTTTCGACACCTGTCTTTGTGATTTCGTTGAATGTGATTCTGTTCGCCTTGCTCATATCAAGCTCGAGCAAGGTTGCAAGATGCCACGAAATTGCTTCACCCTCACGGTCAGGGTCGGTTGCGAGGAACACTTCGTCGCTTTCGGCAACCTTTGCCTTAAGCTCCTTGACGAGCTTTTCCTTTCCCTTTACTACCGAATATTTGGGAGCAAAATCGTTTTTGATATCAACGCTGAGTTTTGCTGCGGGAAGGTCACGGATGTGTCCCATTGATGCGGTTACATCGTAATCCTTTCCGAGATATTTTTTGATTGTCTTAACCTTTGTGGGTGACTCCACGATAATAAGCTTTGACATATTGATCTATCATCCTATTTCAGTTTATAGTTTTTGCCTGCCTGAAGCTCAACAAGATCGAAAAGCTCAAGCTCGGTCATAGCACAGGCAAAAGCACTTACGCTAAGACCTGTTTTCATAATCAGTTCTTCCATCTGCATTCCGCCATTCTCAAAGGCACGGTAAACCTTACGTGCATTTTCGCTGAGCCCGTCAGGCTCCGCTTTTTTCTGCACAACAGGCTCCGCCTCTTTAACGTCAGGCTGTTCAGACATCGGTCGAACCTCTTCTTCATCAATATTAAGTGTTGTTTCAATTTTTTCGTAATCTATCAGCTCAGGGTAAACCATAGCGTATCCGCCAAGGACATCGATTGCACTGAACACAGGCTTTGCACCGTCGCGGATAAGCTTGTTTGCACCCGTGAATCCGCTGAAAAGAATATCGCCCGGTACTGCAAAAACATCCCTGCCCTGTTCAAGAGCATAATTCGCAGTTATAAGCGAACCGCTTCTTTCGCCCGCTTCAATAACAAGCGTACCGTAAGAAAGACCCGAAATTATTCTGTTACGGATCGGGAAATTCCTTGCAACACCCTGAACTCCCGGAGGATATTCAGTCACAAGTGCTCCGTTTTCCGAAATCTGTTTACGAAGCGCGATATTTGCAACGGGATAAGTACAGTCAAGTCCGCAGCCAAGTACTGCCACTGTTTTACCGCCCGTTTCCAATGCACCCTGATGTGCTGAAGAGTCAATTCCCAACGCACCGCCGCTGACAACAACCGCACCCGAACGTGTGATTGATGCCGAAAGCTTGCGTGCAACACGTGAGCTGTTGAGAGTCGGCTCTCTTGTACCGACAACGGCAACGGTTATTTTGTTTTTCAAACAGTCCAAATCTCCGCTTACATAAAGAACTAACGGAAAGTTAGGCAGTTTGAAAAGCATAGACGGATAATTCCCGTCATCAGGAGTAACCGTTTGCCAATTATTTTTAACGCAGGTTTCAAGGATATTCTTCGCTTTTGTCAAATCCTGATTGCTGAGCCTTGCAATCTGCTTCGGAGTGAAAACACCCGACAGTCTCCATTCTGTTTCACCTGCAAAATACAGTGCACGTGCAGAACCGAAATAAGAGATAATTTCGTCCGTTCTGACTGAAACGCTTATCCCTAAGGTCTGCTGAAGCCAGATCCAATAAAGCTTGTCGTTCATTTTCTCACCATCTCCCAGATAAGAATTGCTGCTGCAGTTGAAGCGTTGAGCGATTCAGCTCTGCCGCCCATCGGGATTGTGACTTTCTTTTTACAGGCAGACATTGTTTCGGGTGTGATGCCGTTTCCCTCGTTACCGATTATGCATACAACTCCGCCTGACATATCAATATTCGTGATAAGCTCCGCAGAGCTGTCGGGAGTTGAGGCAAGAGTCAGCATACCATTCTTGTTGAGATTTTCAATGAGTTCAACTGCATTTTCGCACGAATAAACAGGAATTCTCAAAGCTGAGCCCATTGATGCTCTGAGTGCCTTCGGGTTATAAATATCACAGCCTCCGCAGACGAAAATGCCGTCAATGCCGAGTGCTTCCGCTGTACGGCTTACCGCACCAAGGTTGGAAGGGTCCTGCACATTTTCAAGAAAAATATACTTTCCGTCTGCTTTAATTTCTGCAGTCTGTGCATTTTTGCCCTCTGCTTTACAAAGACAGAATATGCCCTGAGGATTCTGTGTATCCGAAAGCTTTCCCGAAATTTCTTCGCTGATTTCGTAAGCTTCCTGTGCTGAGGCAATAATTTTTTCAGCATATGAGGAATACTTTTCAAAAGCTTTTCCGGTTAAAAAAGCTCTGCAGACAGTAACGCCGTTTTCCGCCGCATCGGCACAAAGACGCGCACCCTCAAGGAAGAAAAGTCCCGATTCACGACGCATCTTAACGCTGTCGCGAACCGCAACGGCAGACTTGATTTTTTCGTTATTTTTCGCCGTAAGACGTTCCATTGCAAGCACTCCTTTTCTGAAAAAACATTAAAAAACACCCTTTAAGTGTTACTTATAAAAAGACAAATTCACGCCCCCATATATCAAGGGGCGTGATATAAGCTTTATTATTTAAGAGCTGCCTTAGCCTTCTCTGTGAGAGCTGTGAATGCAGCGGGATCAGCGATTGCGATCTCTGAAAGCATCTTACGGTTGAGTTCGATGCCAGCCTTGTTGAGGCCGTTCATGAATGATGAATAGTTCATGCCGTTCATCTTGCAAGCCGCTGAAATTCTTGTGATCCAAAGACGACGGAAGTCGCGCTTCTTCTGCTTGCGTCCGATGTATGCATACTGACCTGATTTCATAACTGCCTGCTTAGCAGTTTTGAAAAGACCTGCCTTTGAGCCGTAGTAACCCTTAGCCATTTTTAATACTTTATTTCTTCTCTTACGTGCCATCATAGCACCCTTAACTCTAGCCATTTTTAAAAATCCTCCTGATAAACTTTAATTCAATTATTTGTTGATTAGCTTCTTAATTGTAGGAGCCATGCTCTCACTTAGATATGAAGCTGAACGAAGATTTCTCTTACGCTTTGCAGTCTTAAGACCAAGGTTGTGACGGTGTTGTGAATGGAACATCTTAACCTTACCTGTGCCTGTTAGTGTAAATCTTTTTGCTGAAGCCTTATGTGTTTTGATTTTTCCCATGATATTTATTTCCTTTCATGTTA
>JAZRNR010000047.1:0-24609 GCA_045648305.1 Acutalibacteraceae bacterium | reverse complement strand
GGTATAACAAAAAAATTATTTAAATGTACAAAAAAATCTCAAAAAAATTGAAAATTTTTACAAAAAACACTTGATATCAGTTAATTTGTATTATATAATTACTTTATTAATATGACTATTTTTCTTATATATATACACTTTGGAGAAAGACGGTGTTTTTTGTGACTAAGGCTTCAGGTCGTCGCAGTATTATTCTTGTGCTTTGCATCATTGTTGCATTCGTTGCCTCCGTTATGATTTTTACTACGATTTCAATAGATTCAAATGAAAAGCAGAACAAGCTTGACGCTCTTAATTTACAGCTTGAGCAGTTAAAGCAGGAAAATCAGGAAATGGACTATCTCATCAATAATTCCGACGATGCAGAGCTTTATGAGCATCTTGCACGCGAAAGAGGATATGCTTATCCCGATGAGAAGGTTTATTACGACGTAACACCCGGTAAGTAAGAAATTGACCGCTGAGCTTTCAGCGGTTTAATAAATCTCTGAATTCAGGAGGACCCTTTAATTTATGCAGTCACTGATTGGTGAAATTTATGAAGGAAAAGTCACAGGACTTACTTCATTCGGCGCATTTGTCAGAATGTCAAACGGCGAAAGCGGAATGGTTCATATTTCCGAGGTTGCCGCAACCTACGTTAAGGATATAACGGAATTTCTTTCGGAAGGTCAGGAAGTCAAGGTCAAGGTTCTTGCTATTAATGACAATAACAAGATAAGCCTTTCTATAAAGCAGACCTTACCTCAGCCCGAAAAGACTCAGGAGGCTCCCAGAAAGGAACCCCGTCAGTCAAATTATCAGAGAGGCAATCAGCAGAGAAATTTCTCGCAGCAGGCTTCAAAGCCTCAGCAGTCCGCCGCTGCCCCTATGTCCTTTGAAGATATGATGGCAAAGTTCAAGCAGGAAAGTGACGAAAAAATGTCAGACCTTAAGCGTGATTCAAAACACGGTGGCGGATACAACAGAAGAGGTACAAATAAGCTTTAATCCGCAGCTTTATAATTAAATCTAAAGACACGGGAGCAGTTTTCTGCTCCCTTTTTTTCAGGTGATAGTATGAGAGAAATCAGCGTGAAATGTATCAGCGAAGCTGTTGAAAAGCTTTGCATAAAAGCGAATAAGATTTTACCGTCTGACCTTGCGGAAAATATCGGCAAATGTAAGTCTTGTGAAAGAAACAACCTTGCAAAGGATATTCTTTCTGACCTTGAGGCTAATCTTGATGCTGCAATCGAGCTTGATATTCCGATTTGTCAGGACACGGGAATGGCTGTTGTTTTTCTTGAAATTGGTCAGGATGTGCATTTTACGGACGGCAATCTTTACGATGCGGTCAATGAAGGTGTGCATAACGGCTATATAAACGGATTTTTACGTTGCTCTGTTGTCGGTGATCCGCTGCGAAGGGTCAACACAAAGGACAACACTCCTGCGGTTATTCATACAACCATTGTTGACGGAGAAAACGTTAAAATAACTGTTGCACCGAAAGGCTTCGGCAGTGAAAATATGAGTAAACTTAAAATGCTTACGCCTGCAAGCGGAAGAGAGGACATAATAAATTATGTGCTTGATTGCGTTAAGATTGCAGGAGGCAATCCTTGCCCGCCGATTGTGCTCGGTATCGGAATCGGCGGAGATTTTGAACAGTGTGCGTTCCTTGCGAAGAAAGCACTCTGCAGAAGTGTCAGTGTAAAAAACAGCGATGAGTTTTACCGTGAAATGGAAGCTGAGATACTTGAAAGAGTCAATAAGCTTGATATCGGTCCGCAGGGCTTTGGCGGAGATACAACGGCACTTTCTGTCGCAATTGAAACGGCTCCGACTCATATTGCAGGCTTGCCTGTTGCCGTGAATTTCGGCTGTCACGTAACACGACACGCAACAAAGATAATATAAATTGTTAAGAGGTATTTTATGAAGATAAATTTTGTTATTCCGTGCCTTCTCGGTCTTGAATCACTTATAGCGAACGAAATGAAAGACCTTGGCGCAGAGAATGTTGTTTCAGAAAACGGAAGAGTCCTTTTCAGCGGTGATGAAAATTTACTCGCAAGGGCAAATATCTGCTCACGCTATTCCGAAAGAATTCAGATTCTTGTCGGTGATTTCTACGCACGAAGCTTTGAGGAGCTTTTCCAGGGCACAAAAGCATTGCCGTGGGAAGAATGGATAGGTGAGGATGATGCATTCCCTGTCAAGGGTTATTCAATCAACTCAACTTTGTTCAGTGTCAGCGACTGTCAGTCAATCATCAAAAAGGCGGTTGTTGAAAGACTTAAGTCAAAGTATAAAATAAGCTGGTTTGACGAAACAGGTCCTGTGCATCAGATTCAGTTTTCAATTATGAAGGACAAGGTAAGCCTTCTTCTTGATACTTCGGGAATGGGACTGCACAAGCGAGGTTACCGCCTTGAAGCAAATGCTGCACCGCTTAAGGAAACTCTGGCGGCTTCGCTTTGCAACCTTGCAAGACTTCGCCCTTACCATACTCTTTATGACCCGATGTGCGGCAGCGGTACAATTCTTATTGAAGGTGCAATGATGGTGCATAATATTGCACCGGGTGTTAACCGTAACTTCTCAGCAGAGCGTTGGGATGTTATCCCTGAGTATGTATGGGCAGAGGAACGTCAGCGTGCACGCGACCTTGTAAATTACGATACCGATTTTGTTGCATACGGCTCGGATATTGATGAATCAGCACTTGAAATTGCAAGAGTAAATGCAAAACGTGCAGGTGTTGAGAGAAAAATAAAATTTGAAAAGTGCGACCTTCGCGATTTTAAACCACAGAGCGAAAAGGGTACACTTATCTGTAATCCACCGTACGGTGAGAGATTGCTTGATATAAGCGAGGCACAGAAGCTTTATAAGCTCATGGGTGAAAAGTTTGTGCAGAAGCACGGCTGGGCTTATTATGTTATAAGTCCGTCAGAGGAATTTGAAATAGAATTCGGACGTAAGGCGGATAAACGTCGTAAACTTTATAACGGAATGATTAAATGTCAGTTGTTTATGTATTTTAAATAATAGATTAATCACGGAGGTATCGTTATGAAAAAAATATTGTGTTTGATTTTTGCTTGTATTATGATTATGCTTTCAGCGTTTACGGTGTCGGCAGAAAATGTTTCGAAATTTAATCTCAAGCGTGTTTCTGAGGATGATACCCAGGCTGTGCTTATTCTTGATTTTGACGGTGGAACACCGTTTTCAGGACTTGATTTCAACGTAGTTGTTAACGAAAAGAAAGCAAAGGTTGCTTCAATCGTTGACGGTCAGGGTCTTGTTAATTTCAAGGCACAGGCTGAGGCAGCGGTTTCTCAGTCAAATGTTGAGTCTAATCCGGCAATGGTTACGGCGGCTATGATTCCGGGTTACCGTAACGTTGACGGAAGTGACCTTTTCAAAATTACGATTACTAAGCTTGAAAAAGAAAAGCTGACAGCAGAGGATGTTGTAATTGAAGTTACAAACTGTGTAGACAATAACTTCCAACCGATAAAAGCTTCCGTAACAACAGAGCTTGGTGCAACTTCAGAAGCTGAAAAGTCAACTGAAGCTTCATCTGCAACAGATAAAACAGAAGCTGACAGCACAACAGAAGTTTCAACAACCGACTTAACCGAAAATACTTCTGAGGCAGAAACAGACAAGCAGGAATTAACGGAAAATGAAACTCAGAGCGAAGAAAAAGCACCGAACAAGACTGCGATTATTATCATCTGTGTTGTTGCAGCGGTTGTTGTTGTGGGTGGCGCTGGAGCGGCATTTGTTGTTATAAAGAAGAAAAAAGAGGGATAAAATGGAAACCTTGTTTGAAAAATTCAGACAGCCGAAACCTCAGGCTGATGAGCCGGTTTACGATTGCCGTGAAAATTGTTTTATGAAGCTTTACCGCAATTTTACAAAGGCTGAGTTTGAAAACTGGATTTGTGAAATGAAAACTGACGGCTTTGAGGTTTTGCAGGAAACAGAAGTTAACGGTAATCTCTATGCTTGCCTTATGGGTGAGGTACAGGTCAATGCGTTCTTTACTCCCTGTGACTCAATTCTCAGAGTTACGGTAAGCGAAGATAAACGAACACCTTGCTTTATTAAAACTGATTGTAAGGGTGACGGAGAAACCGTATTTTACGGTTTTGAAAGTGACCAGGCACTTATTGACTGCGGTATGTGTCTTTTAATTGAATGTCCCGATCACAGCTTCTTTGTTGTTGACAGCGGTCACTATATGCAGTTCAATGACAACGACAGAATCTATAAATTTATGCGTGACCGTACACCCGAGGGTCAGAAGGTTGTTGTCAACGGCTGGCTTCTTACTCACGCACATTCAGACCATATCAGTAAGTTTATGGATTACCTTCGATACAATTGTTACGATACAATTATTGAAGGCGTTTATTCAAACCTTATTCCTGACACGTACTATGCTCACACAGAGTGGACAAGGGAAGAGGTTATGCTTTCAAAGAAGCTTTTCAGAATGCTTGAAGAAACAAGCATTCCTACATACAAAATCCATACGGGTCAGCGATTCTATATAAGAAATCTTATGTTCGATGTGCTCGGTACTCACGAGGATATTTATCCGAACAAGGTTGAGGATTATAACGATTCATCCTGTATGGTTATGCTCACAGCAGAAAATTCAAGAATTTTTATCCCGGGCGATGCGAGCGTACGTGCTTCCGTTGAGCTTGAAAAACGTTACGGTGAAACTCTTAAGTGCGACGTTGTGCAGGTTGCTCACCACGGTCACAGAGGTCTTTCAACAAAGGCTTACGAGCTTCTTAATGCAGACGTTGCTGTGTTCCCGATTACACGAATCAAGTTCGACGAGGAATACCCGCGAATGGAAGCCAACAGACGTGCAATCGAGCTTGCAAAGGCTTATTACATCACGTCAGACGGTACGGTGAAAATTCCGTTGCCGATGAGCCTTGAAAAGATTGAAGTGCTTCCCGACGAAACATTCGAGGATTTCGGAAAAATCAACCGCCTGTGGCAGTATTCTTACACAGACGAGCGAAAGGCAGAGCTTTATTCAATGTTCACCGAAAGAGGCGGTGACCTCAACTCTGCAAACCTCCCCGCAGAACCCGACAGTAAATTTGAGATGTAAAAAACAGCACGGTTTATGCAATTGCATAAACCGTGCTGTTTTTATACGGTGTATTTATAAATTCCGCCTGTTTTGGTTTCTTTAACCCCGTTTTTCAAGATGATTTCAGCTGTTGAGTCGTATGGAATTTCAATTTCGACAAATGTTTTGCCGTCCTCATTTTTCCATTCGCAACGGATAACACCTTTCGGGGTTTTGATTGCGGTTTTTGACCACTGCATACCGCATTCTGTTTCAGGTGCAACGGTAAATGTTTTATATCCGTCTTTTATGTTACGGATACCTGCAATGTGTGAAAAGAGTGCTTCGTCAAAAGTGCCGAGGAAGTAGTGGTCAAACGAGCGGGTTGAGGGCTCCCAACATTCCCATGCACTTGTTGAGCCTTTTTCAATCCAATAACCCCAGCTCGGGTATGTTGTCTGTGTAAGTAATTTATACGCAACGTCAGCGTGACCTGTATTGAAAAGCACGGGAAGAAGGTGTTTTGTTCCTGTACAACCTGTATCAAGATGATAACCGTGAGTTGCGATATCATCAACAAGGTTTTTTATAACAGCGTCTTTGTTTTCTTCATCAACCATTCCGAACGAAAGCGGAAGAAGGTTGGATGTTTGTCTGTACTGACGTCTGTTGCCCTTCGGGTCCCAGTGAGTAGTTTCGTAAATCTGCTTTTCCGGGTTGTAGAATTTTTTGTTGAAGTCCTTGCGGATTCTTTCGGCTACTGAGAGATATTCTTCCTCATCGCCCTTGCTGAGGATTTCGGAAATCTCTGCCATTGTTTTAAGCATAGCATAAATATATGATGTACAGCAGATTTCGGCACCCTCGGACGGGTCACATATCATTTCGCTGAACTCATCGCATGACGGTGCAACCCAGTCGGAAAGCTCGCGTACTCTCCAAGTTCCGCCGAAGCTGTCGATGTCTTTTATACCGTTAAGTGCAAACTCACGAAGATGCGGATAAAGCTTTTCTGCAAAGTCTGTATTACCGCAGAAATTGATGAGTGCCTTTGTTGCAAAAACAAAAACGGTGTTCCAGACAGGGGAGTTGCCGACACCCCAACCGGAGGTCGGAACAATGACGGGGACTGTGCCGTAATCTTTGAAGCAGTCATCCATAATGTCGATAAACTGTGCCATATAGGTGCTCATATCAAAGTTATACATCATGGTTTCGATTGCACAGTTTGCATCACCGAGCCAACCGTTTTTCTCAAAAACAGGTGTGTCTGTAGGTTTCCATTGGAAGTTGTTGAGGAGCGTCCTTCTCATAAGAGAATGAAGCTTGTTCACAAGCTCATCCGAACACTCAAAAGAACCGATTGATTCCACGTCATTAGCAATTCTGTAGAGCGTAATATCGTCTGCAGTGAGGTTTTGAGCGTGGTTAGCAATTTCGATATAAAGGAAGCCTTTGTAACTGAATTTTGGCTCAAAAAGGGCAGGAGAGCCGTCAGAGATAAAGCGATCCTTCTGAATAAAATCAAGTGGCCACCAATGTCCGTCACGTCCCTGATTACCACCAACAGTGAGAACGTGTCCGTCATCTGTCAGCTTTTCACCGTAGAGAATTGTGATCTGTTCGTTTTCAGGAGCATTGATTCTGATTTTTGCCCAGCCTGTGATCATTTCAGGTGCTTTGATAAGCAGATTGCCGTTGTCAAGTCGTGTAATGCTTTCAGGGTTGAATTCATCAATACGACGGATGAATGGTTCTGTGTGTTCCTTGAGCTTACCTGCAGGTGCATCAACGGGGATTGTGTTTTTCCACTCGAAGTTTTTTCGACGTGCATCGTATGTTTCACCGTAGTAAATGCTGTTTGCGGTTGTCGGTCCGTCTTTTGTAACGAGCCAGCTTGCGTCGGTTGAGATTGTTTTTTCGTCAATTTCGATATCTGCAATCATTTTCGGAGCAGATCTCCAGGATGCCGTGTCCCAATTCCATACATCCGTGGTTTCGTTGAAAAAGCTGTTACCGAGCTCGACTGTGACTGTATTAGTACCTTCAACGAGCAGATCTGCTATATCGAAGACTCTGTAAAATACGGTCTGTGTATACTGTGAATGAGGAGGATTTAGGAGTGTATCGTCGGGAAGCTGTCCGTTAATCTTCAACTCAAAAAGACCCAGTCCGCTTATGTAAATTTTTGCATTTTCTGCTTTTTTGTCAAGTGTGAATTCTTTTTTGAAGATTGGTGCAAAACGTTCCTCAACAGTCATATCTGCACCGATCCATATTCCTTTAAAATTATGTGTCATATTTGCACCTCAAAAATAAAAGGTTGTATCAACGGGGATACAACCTTTGTTTTAATTAATATGCCTTGCCCCAGTAAAGCATCTTTGTTGCAGGCTTTCCGCAGCAAACGCAAGTGTCAGAAAGATTTTCCTGCTCGAAGGGGATACAGCGTGATGTAACGCCTGCTTCCTCCTTGAGCTTGTCTTCACAAGCGCGGTCACCGCACCACATAGCCTTGATGAATCCGGGCTTGTTGTCAGCGATGTCCTTAAGCTCTGCAAAATCCTTTGCTGTGAATGTCATGCTTGCACGGCGGTCGTAAGCCTTCTGATAAAGACCGTCGTGAACAGCCTTAAGAAGCTCGGGAACCTTTGTTTCAAGCTCGTCAAGAGAAACGAAAATCTTTTCGCCGCTGTCACGTCTTACGATAACGCACTGGTTGTTTTCAATGTCCTTAGGACCGATTTCAAGACGGAGGGGAACACCCTTCATCTCGTATTCAGCAAACTTCCAGCCCGGGCTGTTGTCGCTGTCGTCAAGCTTAACTCGGCAGACATCAGAAAGCTTTGAATAAAGCTCGTTAGCCTTGTCAAGAACGCCTTCCTTATGCATTGCGATAGGAATGATAACCATCTGTACGGGTGCAACAGCAGGGGGAAGAACAAGACCGTTGTCGTCACCGTGAGTCATAATGATTGCACCGATAAGACGTGTTGTGCAGCCCCATGACGTCTGGAACGGATGGTGCTGTTTGTTGTCCTTGCCGCTGTAAAGAATATTGAAAGCCTTAGCGAAACCGTCACCGAAGAAGTGAGATGTTGCACTCTGAAGAGCTTTACCGTCGTGCATAAGAGCTTCGATTGTGTATGTATCTTCAGCACCTGCAAAACGTTCCTTCTCTGTCTTTACACCCTTGACAACGGGCATAGCGAGATAATTCTCACAGAAGTCAGCATAAACGTTAAGCATACGGATTGTTTCTTCCTGTGCCTCTTCGCTTGTTGCGTGAATTGTGTGGCCTTCCTGCCAGAGGAATTCTCTTGAACGGAGGAAGGGACGTGTTGTCTTTTCCCAACGAACAACGCTTACCCACTGGTTGTAAAGCTTGGGAAGGTCGCGGTAAGACTGAATGATGTTTGCGTAATGCTCACAGAAAAGAGTTTCTGAAGTGGGTCTTACGCAAAGTCTTTCTTCAAGCTTTTCGTTACCGCCGTGAGTTACCCATGCAACCTCGGGAGCAAAACCTTCAACGTGGTCCTTTTCCTTGTTGAGGAGGCTTTCGGGGATAAACATCGGCATGCAAACGTATTCGTGACCTGTCTTTTTGAACATAGTGTCAAGTGTCTTCTGGATGTTTTCCCAGATAGCATAGCCGTAAGGTCTTATAACCATACAGCCTTTGACGCTTGTGTATTCGATAAGCTCAGCTTTCTTAACAACGTCAGTATACCATTTAGCGAAATCTTCGTCCATTGACGTGATTTCTTCAACCATTTTTTTCTGCTGTGCCATTTAAAGTTTCCTGCCTTTCAGATTGTAACGGCGCTTTGCCGTGGATATTATTCGTGTTCTTCGATATATTTTACCATATCCTCTACGGTACGGATATTTTCAAGAGCTTCATCGGGTACTTCAATGCCGAACTCGTCTTCAATGCTCATAATAAGGTCAACAACGTCAAGGCTGTCTGCACCAAGGTCATCAAGAATATGACTGTCATATGCAATTTCTTCAACATCAAGTTCAAGCTGGTCAGCGATGATTCCCTGTAACTTTTCGAAGATTGACATAAATAACGACTCCTTTATTTTAATATTAAATAATTATTAATTATAATAATCAACCTATTACAAAATATTAGTGATTTTTTGTACTTTTGTCAATAGTTTTAGTAATAATTTGTCTTAATGAAAAAGGTTTGTTTTCTGTTCATTTTTTTAACAAATCGCATTTATTAGCTGTTAAATGAATAAAAACGGGGTGTAAAGTGAATTGCTTTACGTAAAGGTTTTGTACTTGACTGTGTGGAAAATTCGGTGGAAAATGTGGAAAACTTAACGTAGAATCAATGTTTTTTACTAAAAAATGTTAAAAATTTGTAAAGTTAAAAAGCTTTACTGATAGTTTTCAACACGTTTTGATAAAAAATTAACATTCAGCTTATTCACACAAAACTGTATATCCCATTGCGGATTATTCACTGCAGGCGATAACCCGCTGTGCAAGCTCGTGTAACTGTTCCATACTTGAAAGCATACCTACCTCCTGGCGGAAGGCTGCTGCACCGCGTATACCCTTTATGTACCATGCAGCGTGTTTTCTTGCTTCTCTCATACCTACTTTTTCGCCTTTGTAGCGGCAGATAAGCTCAATATGCTCTGTCATAACTCTCATACGCTCTGTAATGTCGGGGTCGTCGGGCATAGTGCCTTTTTTAAGGTATGAATTGATGTTTTCAAATATCCAGGGTCTGCCTAAAGCACCGCGACCGACCATAAGGAAATCGCATCCTGTTTCGTCGAGCATGCGTTTTGCACTCTTGCCGTCAACAATATCTCCGTTGCCGATAACGGGGATGCTGACAGCTTTTTTTACCTTAGCAATTTCGTCAATGTAAACGGGCGGAGCATACATCTGCGTACGTGTTCTGCCGTGTACGGTAAGGGCACTTGCACCTGCCGCTTCAATTCTTTTTGCAACCTCAACTGCGTTGATTGTGTCCGTGTCCCAGCCGATACGGATTTTGACCGTTACGGGAATCGGAGAAGCCTTTACAACGGCATCTACAATTTCACTTATAAGAGGCGGATTCTTAAGCAGGGCGGAGCCGCCGCCGTTGCCTGCAATTTTAGGTGCGGGACAACCCATATTGATATCGATGAAGTCCGGATTAAAGCTGAGCGTTTTCAATGCTGCTTCTGCCATAATCTCGGGATTGTCACCGAAAATCTGTGCACCTGCAGGTCTTTCTTCGTCCGAGAGAAAAAGAAGCTCCTTTGATTTTTTGTCCTGCATTGTAAGACCTTTGGAGCTTACCATTTCGCTGATAACGTATGCCGCACCGTAGCTTGTGCAAAGCTCACGGAACGCTCTGTCTGCAACTCCTGCCATCGGAGCAAGCGCTGCGTGGTTTTTAATTTCAATATTTCCTATTTTCACAAAATCACCAAAAAATATTTTACCACGAATATACCACAATTGTCAAAAGTATGATATAATTAATTAATTCTTTTAGGAGGCTTTTTTATGAGACTTCTTGTTATTGACGGAAACAGCATACTTAACCGTGCATTTTACGGTATAAAACTTCTTACAACAAAGGACGGAAGGTACACAAACGGTATCTACGGTTTTATGAATATTTTCCACCGTCTGCTTGAGGATTGCAAGCCGGACAGGGTGGCTGTTGCATTTGACGTCAAAGCTCCGACATTCAGACACGAGATGTATACGGAATATAAGGCAGGCCGAAAGGGTATGCCGGACGAGCTCCGCGAGCAGATGCCTGTCCTTAAAGAACTTCTTGCACTTTTAGGCTATAAAATAGTTGAAAAAGCAGGTTGGGAAGCGGACGATATACTCGGCACCCTCAGCGTGCAGATGAAGGACGGCGACAAGTGCTTTATCGCAACGGGTGACCGTGACAGCCTTCAGCTGGTAAGTGAGAATACAACTGTTTTGCTTGCATCAACAAAAATGGGCAGAACACAGACTGTTGCTTACGATTCGCAGAAGATTATGGAGGAATACGGTGTTACTCCGAAGCAGATGATTGAACTCAAAGCTTTGCAGGGTGACAGCTCGGATAATATTCCCGGTGTTGCAGGTGTCGGTCCGAAAACTGCAGGTGAGCTTATTCAGAAATACGGCAATATTGATTATATTTACGAAAATATTGATACTCTTGAAGTAAAGTCTAAGCTTCGCGAAAAGCTTGAGGGCGGAAAGGATTCTGCATTCCTCAGCCGAAAGCTCGGTACAATTTCTCTTGAAGCTCCGATTGATACTGATATGGATGCTTATACCGTTTCGGCAGGTGATCACGGAGCGGCAACAAGACTTCTTGCTTCGCTTGAAATGTTCAAAATGATTGAAACGTTCAACCTCAGTGCACATCACGTTGAGAATGAAGAGGTTTCGTCGGCAGAAAAAGTGGACGTGAAATACGTCGATGAGCTTGCTGAGATCAGGACGGGCGATACTCTTTATTTTATCCCTGTTTACGAAGACGGAGAGGTTGTTAAGATTGCATTCCTTACGGATGACGGAGTCTGTATTGCAGAAAACAACAGCTTCATTTTTGCTTCACAGCTGGCAGAAATTCTTTCAGATGAGAAAAAAGAAAAAGTCACCTATGACGTCAAACCGCTTCATTCATGGGCGTTCGCACGAGGGGTTGAAATCAAAGGTAAAATCAGCGATATTATGATTGCAGGATATATCCTCAATCCGTCCGCAAGCGATTACCATCCGTCAAGAGTGCTTCAGGAATACGGTGGGGTTTTACCCGAAACAAGCGAAGAAAATCAGCTTGCTATTGATACTGCGTCACTCAAATGGGCGTGGGGAAAGGTTTGGGCCGAGCTTGAAAATAACGGTCAGCTTGAGCTGATGTACGGCATAGAAATGCCGCTTGCCAAGGTGCTTTCTTCAATGGAGGTCACAGGCTTCCTTGTTGACTCGCAGAGTATTGAAGAGTACGGTGCGGTACTTGAAACACAGATTAATTCACTCGTTGAAAAAATATATGACCTTGCAGGCGAAGAATTTAACATAAATTCTCCGAAACAGCTCGGTTCAATCCTTTTTGAAAAGCTTCAGCTTCCTGCAAAGAAAAAGACAAAGTCAGGTTATTCCACCAACGCGGATGTTCTTGAGGCTCTTGCACCTGACTATCCGATAGTTTCTCTTGTGCTTGAATACAGAACTCTTGCAAAGCTTAAGTCAACATATTGCGACGGTCTTAAAAAATGTGTTGCTCCTGACGGAAGGATTCATTCAACCCTTAACCAGACGGAAACAAGAACGGGTAGAATTTCCTCAACTGAACCGAATTTGCAGAATATTCCCGTAAGAAGCGAGGTCGGCAGAGAGCTTCGTAAATTCTTTATTGCAAAGGAAGGTTATGTCCTTGTTGATGCCGACTATTCACAGATTGAACTTCGTGTTCTCGCTCATATTGCAGACGATGAGCGAATGCTTTGTGCCTTCAACGACGGTGACGATATTCACACAATAACGGCTTCTCAGGTTTTCAATATGCCTCCCGAAGCGGTCACTCCGCTTATGCGAACAAGAGCAAAGGCAGTTAATTTCGGTATTGTATATGGTATCGGTGCGTTCTCTCTTGCAAAGGATATCGGCGTAACGAGAGCTGAAGCCGACAGATACATCAAGGGCTATCTTCACAATTTCGCAGGTGTTGATTCCTACATGCAGAAGGTTATTGCCGATGCAAAAGAAAACGGCTTCGTAAGCACTCTTTTCGGAAGACGTCGTTATCTTCCTGAGCTTACGTCTTCAAATGCAATGCTTCGTCAGTTTGGTGAAAGAGTTGCACGTAATATGCCGATTCAGGGCACGGCAGCGGATATCATCAAAATCGCTATGATTAAGGTTTATGAGCGTATGAAAGCGGAAAACCTCAAAGCTCG
The DNA here is from genome assembly GCA_045648305.1 of Acutalibacteraceae bacterium. Taxonomy (GTDB): domain Bacteria; phylum Bacillota; class Clostridia; order Oscillospirales; family Acutalibacteraceae; genus CAG-488. The sequence continues at coordinate 11,580 of JAZRNR010000047.1, read as the reverse complement.
CCTTATTATGCAGGTGCACGACGAACTTATTGTTGAAGCTCCTGAAGCTGAGGCAGAAAAAGTGTGTGCAATCGTTAAGGAAGAAATGGAAAATGCAACGGCTATGAACGTTAAGCTTACTGCAGACGTTCATTCGGGTAAGAGCTGGTATGAAGCAAAGGATTAAGAAAATCAGGTATACCGTTCCCGATATAATCCGCGGTGTTTCGGTCATTGCGATGATTGTTTATCATACGATGTGGGATCTTGTATACCTTTTCGGTGTATCTGTTCCGTGGTTTAAAACGGATATGGGATTCCTTTTTCAGCAGAGTATTTGCTGGAGCTTTGTGCTGATTTCAGGATTTTGCTGGCACCTCGGGAAAAATAAAATCAAGAGAAGCGTAATTGTTCTTGCCTGTTCGCTCGTGCTGACAGCTGTTACGGCAATTGTTATGCCTGAGCAGATAATTCTTCACGGTGTCCTCAGTCTTATCGGAACGGCTATGCTTGTCACAATCCCTCTTGATAAAATTTTCAAAAAGGTTTATCCGTTATGGGGTGTCGTAATAAGTTTCCTGCTGTTTTTGCTGACATATGATGTTAACAACGGTTTTGTCGGTATAGCAGGTCACAAGCTTTTTGAACTTCCGGAAAGTCTTTATATAAACACGGCAACGGCATTTTTCGGTTTTCCGCACGATACATTTTATTCGTCGGATTACGTGCCGATTCTTCCGTGGATATTTGTGTTTTTTATCGGTTACTTTATTTACTCTTTGCTTGAAAAGAAAAATAAACTGAATTTTCTTTCAAAGTTTACGTGTAAGCCGATTGAGTTTATCGGCAGACATTCGCTTGAAATTTATATGGTACATCAACCTATAATTTTCGTGATTCTGGTATTGGTTTATAATTGACATTTTATTTTTAGAGTTGTATTATATAACAAATACTATAGTATAAATACTAAAAGGAGTGACAAAGATGAAAGCTTTATTAATAATGCCATATAACTGCGATTTGATTCATGCAGTTTCTTTGCCACTCGGTCTTATATCTATCGGTTCATACCTTCAAGAAAACGGATATGAGGTTAAAATATGTGATTTGTCCGTTTCTCATATAAACATTGAAAAAGTTTTTGATGAATTCAATCCTGATGTTGTGGGTATATCTCTTTCGTCGGTTAAGCATATTGAAGGTGCTACGGAAATTTCAAAAAAACTTCAGAAAAAGAGTGTGCCGATTGTATGGGGCGGTACATTCTGTGATGTATGTGACCCTCAGATTGTTTTTGACGGTGCAGACGTAGATTACCTTAGCTTCTGTGAAGGAGAGGAAACTTGGCTTGAAATTATGCAGACCCTTGAAAGAGGTGGGGATTTAAGGACTCTTAAGGGTATAGCGTACCGTGATGATAACGGTAGAGCTGTTGTAACTCCTCAAAGAGAATTTGTTGATTTGACGAAACTGCCGCTTCTTGATTATACTCTCGTTGATGTTAAAGCATATGCTCAGTATCTTTACGGATGTAGTAATCTGGTTTATGTTTATCTTTCAAAAGGTTGTCCGTCAAAGTGTACCTTCTGTGTTAATCAGGTTACACACAGATGCACATACAGACGTCGAGCCCTTGAGCATTTTATGAAAGAAACGGAGATACTCGTCAAGGAGTATGGTGTTGACGGACTGTACTTTTGTGATGAACTTTGCTTTAAAAATAAAGAGCAGGTCTATGAGGTCTGTGATGCATTTGAAAAGTCGGGGCTTGAATTTTTCTGGGGATTCCAGACTCGTATAGGTATTCTTGGTGAAGAAGAGTTCAGACGCTGTTACGAATGTGGGTGTCGTTGGGTTGATTTCGGTATTGAAAGCGGAAGCAAAGAACAGCTTAAGATAATGAAAAAGGGAATTCCTTATGAAAAAATAGAGCCAACCTTTGAAATATGTGATAAGCTTGGCATTATTTCTCTTGCTAATTTTATAGTGGGTCTTCCTGGCGAAACGGAAGAACAGCTTAAGGAAACTGTTAACCTTGCAAACAGAATTAAAGCAACTCAATGCTCTTTTCTTCAATATTGTATTTCACCTAATACCATAATGAGCAAAAAAGCTATTGAAGAAGGCCTTGTTAAAAATCCGGTAAGAAAACTGAAGGATTACAGAAAAATTGATTTCTTTATTTCACGGACGGACAATCTTTCAAAAATCAGGCAAACGGAGCTTAATGTTGTTCAGTCATATTATCTCTGGAATGCTGTTTTCAAAAAAGACTACGGAAAAGATGCTAAAAGCTACGATCTTTTGATTAAGCATATAACAACACTTCTTCGCAGACTTTCTTTTCTTTCGTTTTCAAATGGAGTAAAATGCTTGTTTGAATTCGTATATCTTGGTTTGCGTTTCTTTACGGATACCCATTTCCATCCGGGGATAATTAAAAAATATAATCTGAAAAAATAAAACGCAGTCTTCTGAAAAGAAAGACTGCGTTAATCTTTTTTGCTGATAATTCCTGTTAAAATATAAAGCGAAACAATCAGCAGTGTGAAGTTTTTCTTTGAATATATTGCTATGATTATTCCGGAAATGAGAAGAAAAACAGAGCACAGAATACTTAATGTTTTAACAGTTTTGCTTTCGGGAAACAGAGCCGAAAGTATATGTCCACCATCAAGTATTGAAACAGGCAGAAGATTGAAAAAAGCAAGTGCGAGGTTCATTATCGCGAAGTTTTCCTGTCCTGCAATAAAAAGAATTGCGGCAGCAAAGAGGTTAATCACGGGACCTCCCGAGGCAATAGCCGCTTCTTTCATCTCAGGAAGAAATTTTCGGTCCGTAAATATCTTTATGCCGAAATAACCGAATTTGATTGAAGTAACTTTTCTTTGGAGAAAGAGCATTGCAAGAAGGTGTCCGCACTCGTGAATAATACAAAAAACAAAGCAGTAAAAAGCCTGTGATTCGGGAAAAAGAGTCAGCATAAGTGCTATAACGGCAACGAACCAGAAGCTGACTTCAATTGAAATGTCACGGAGTTTAAAGCTCATACACGACCGTCTTTTTCTTTTATGTAGTCAAGCGGGTCAACAGATGAACCGTCAATATGTATTTCAAAATGCAGATGCGGTCCCGTACTCCAGCCTGTATTGCCGACAAGTGCAATAAGCTCACCTGCACGGATGACCGAACCTTCCGTGACAAGAACCTCTGAGCAGTGACAGTAAAGCGTCTGTGTGCCGTCAGAGTGCTCCATCAGAACAAAATTGCCCTTCTTTTCACCGTACCCCGTATCTCTTACAACGCCGTTGTATGCGGCAACAATACCTGTTCCTTCGTCAGCGGCAATGTCAAGACCTGTGTGAAGTCCGTACTTGCCCGAAATCGGATTTGTACGGTAGCCGTAGCGTGATGTGATACGACCGTGCAGAGGGGTTATAATTCTGTCGTTTTTTCCGAGCGGTGCCATAACCGCAACGGTTGCGTTTTCTTCTTCAGCGTCCTCTCCGCCTTCATCGTAGTCGGGTTCTTCTGTATCTGCAGGAGCCTGAGAGGTTGGTGTAATGCTTTTCATAACACCGTTTGCTGTGTTTTTTGCAGAGTCAAAAAGCTCTTTTGCACTCATATCGACAGACATAATTTTGTTGTATTCGTTCTTCAGAAATTCAAAGGTTGTCGGACTGAATTTTCCTGTGAGAAAAACAAGCAAAACGAAAAAAGCACAGACAACAGCCTGAACAAGAATTACCTTGTTGATTTTGTCGTCCGTGCGTTGCTTTTTTGTCAGGTTATCCGAGGAGTTTTTAACCGAAACATCTTTTTCCATAACATCACCTCAGGTAATTATTATGGAAGAAAGTCTGTTTTTATTCATAAAAAAGAGCTGTTCCGAAGCAGGAACAGCTCAATTGTTCAATTCGTTTTTTCAATGCTCAGGCTTGCACAGGCATTGAGCGAAAGGTCAGCCGTGTTACCGTTTAAAAATTCATAGTAACCCTGAGCACCGACCATTGCGGCATTGTCACCGCAGTATTTAAGCTCGGGTGCGTAAAGCTCCCAACCGTGCTTTTCGCAAAGAGCAGTCATTTCTCTTCTGAGAACGGAGTTTGCGGAAACACCGCCAGCGAGTACGATTTTTTCGTAGCCGAGGTCGATTGCGGCTTTTTCGGTGTTTTCTGTAAGGCAATCAACAACAGCCTTGATGTACGATGCACCAAGGTCGGGAACGTTGATTTCTTCGCCCTTCTGATTTGCAATGTTTATTGTGTTAAGAACAGCCGTTTTAAGTCCCGAAAAGCTGAAATCGTACGGAGCACCGTCAACACGTGGGTGCGGCATCTTGTAAGCTTTGTTGTTGCCGTCCTTTGCAACTCTGTCAAGATTAAGACCGCCGGGATAGGGGAGACCCATAGCTCGTGCCGCCTTGTCCATTGCTTCACCTGCGGCATCGTCGTGTGTGTAGCCGATAACCTTGAAATCCGTGTAATCCTTTACCTCAACAAGGTGGCTGTGACCGCCAGAAACAACAAGGCAGAGGAACGGAGGCTTAAGCTCAGGATGTGTTATATAGTTCGATGCAATATGCGAACGAAGATGATGCACGGGAACAAGCGGAAGTCCCGATGCCATTGTGATACCTTTAGCATAATTGACTCCGACAAGCAAAGCACCGATAAGACCGGGTGCGTGAGTTACGGCTACAGCATCAATATCCTCGAGGGTGCAACCTGCCTCGCTGAGGGCAGAGCTGACAACTCCCGAAATCGCTTCAACGTGTCTTCTTGATGCAATCTCAGGAACAACACCGCCGTAGATTTTGTGTTCTTCAACCTGTGAAGCAACAATGCTTGAAAGCACCTTTCTTCCATCTTCAACAACGGCTGCTGCTGTTTCGTCACAGGAGGATTCTATTGATAAAAATTTCATTCTGTTTCACAGTCCTTTAAAACTCTGGTCATTATATATGCATCTTCGGTCGGGTTGGAATAAAAATTCTTACGCTGACCGACGATATTATAACCCTCTTTTTTGTAAAGTTCAATAGCAGGGGTATTACTTGTTCGAACTTCAAGAGAAATAAATTCGCAATTTCTCTGTTTTGCACCGTGAGTTGCGGCATCAATCAGTGTTTCACCGATGCCGAGACGTCTGTATTCTGGGAAAACAGCAACGTTGGTTATGTAAGCCTCACCGCAGATTTCGTGAATTCCGATGTACCCGAGCACCTTGCTGTCTGAAACAGCTGTAAGAAAATGTGCATTTTCGTTACTGAGCTCTGCACGAAGTCCGTTTTCGCTCCAAGGAACGGAAAAAGAGACCTTCTCGAGCTCTGCAATTTCTTTTATGTGTTCCTCACTCATCGGGACGATGTTCATTGTAATACTGTCGATGAATCTTTCAAGAAAAGCTTCAATTTTATCAGCACAGTCGCGGTAAATTTCGCTGTTTCCACCGTAGGGGTCGGGGATACCTCCGTCAGGGACAAGAACCCTGAAAGTCGGACTTATCTTCATAACTGCATTTTTATGGCTCTCGGTCATACATACCATAATATCCGTTTCGTCCAGGATGTACTGATTGAATACCGTCGCACGGTGATATGAAAGGTCAACTCCTCTTTCTGCACATACCTCAACAGCCTGAGGGGATGCTTCGTCACCTGTGTATGCTGCAAGACCGCAACTTCTGCAGGTAATGTCCGTAATACCTCTTTCGGCAAGTATTTTTTTGAAAAGGCCTTCAGCCATCGCACTGCGGCAGGTGTTGCCCGTGCAGACAAATGTAATGTTAAGCATAATTATCACCGAGTTGATTATAGCATAAAAAAGGTGCTTTTGCCACTTAAGGGTGAAAAAACTTTTACTTTTTCTTAACTTTTCCATTACTCTGTTTTTACTTTGATTTGTTTTAATTCAGTCAACGGGTATTCTCTTATACTTTAATTACCACCAACACACAAGTCTGAAACGCAAAATATCACGCACATTCGTGCAGTTTTCTCTTTGACATACGTGACGTATGACTGCATCGAAAAGCTACCCGACTGTATGCAATCTGTTGCGTTTCAGATGCAAAGCAGTTTTGAAAGAGGAGATTTTTGACTCGGTAAGGCAAAAATCTGCAGATATACTGACGTATTTCAAGGATTTTTAACGAAGTCGAGGCGGAAATATACCTTTCAAAACCTTGCGGCTTGGTGGTAAATAAAGTATACTTTGATGTGTTATAATGTTGTGGGGTGATGATTATGAAAACAGTTCTTGTCTGCGATGACGACGAGGCTATACTTAATTCAATTGAAATATATCTTTCACAGGAAGCCTTCAGAGTAATCAAGGCAAACAACGGTGAAGAGGCGATAGACCTGGTTCTGAAAAATGAGATTCACTGTATGGTGCTTGATATTATGATGCCGAAGCTTGACGGCTTACAGACACTTCTGAAAATACGGCAGAAGTTCGATTTTCCTGTTATAATGCTTTCTGCCAAAAGTGAGGATACGGACAAAATCACAGGTCTTGGTTTCGGCGCAGATGACTACGTGACAAAACCGTTCAATCCGCTTGAGCTTGTCGCAAGAATCAAGTCGCAGATACGCCGTTATGTGATGTTTTCTTCGTTTGAAAGAAAAAGCACACAGCTTGTTTCGGGCGGACTTGTTGTTGATACGGATGCAAAATCTGTCAGCGTGGACGGTCAGGAAATTAAGCTTACGGCAAGAGAGTATATGATACTTGAATACCTTTGCAGGAATATGGGTAAGGTGCTTTCATCTTCACAGATTTATGAGGCTGTATGGAATGAACCGTCATTCGGAACGGAGAAAACAGTTACGGTACACATCAAAAACATCAGAGAAAAGATTGAAATAAATCCCAAAGACCCGAAATATATTAAGGTGGTGTATGGTCTTGGATACAAGGTCGAAAAATTTTAAGTACAGTTGGTTTACAAAGCTTCTGTGTATTGTGTTGGCATGTGTATGTGCTGTCAGTGCGGTGCTGAGCTTTATTCCTTTGTTTTACCGTTGGATAATTACGGACGGTGAGATGAACTTTACCGAAAAAATTACTGTTTATGACACGACTTCTTTTGTCAATTACGTCAGAAGTGACATAGATGTTATGATCGGCCTGGCACGAAAAAATGAATTTGAAGACAGGTACCAGCAGGAAAAGAAGGCCTGTGTTGAAAGTATGGTATCACAGTTCAAGGCTGAAAAAGAAGATCAGGGAAAGCACGTTTATGATTACGGAGATTACGTAGAAGTTTATGATTACTACACGGTAAATCTTACTTATGAAAGTTCTTTTCTCGGAACGATAGTGTATTCTTTTGATATTTCGTTAAATCCGGAAACTGTTGAGGAAACTGTTACCTATCAGTTTGAGTCGGAATACCGTAGTGCATTTATCGGTCACTTTAATGCTGCACAGCTTGATTTGCTTAAAAATGTCCGATACTATGCCGAAACAAAGGACGGAACGGTTATCTCGAACGTTGACAGCAAAGACAGCGTTATCAATGAAGCTTTTAAGGAATATGTCCATATCGTTGACGGAAACATTACGTGCAGTGAAAACATTAAAAATTCTGCTTTTATGGCAACAACACCTGCAAACTATTTCTCATCCTCTGCAGAGGTTTATTATTCAATCAATCCGAACTTTGTAGGTAACGATAAGTTTTCAAAGTTACAAAATACCGTTAACCTGACCAATAATATGGATTATACCGCAAAGATTACAACTTTGATTGTTTCAGTTGTCGGAATGATACTGTTTCTTGCTTTGTCCGTAGCTCTCGCAGGACACAAGGGCGATGAATTGAAACTGTCATTCATAGACAAAGTTCCGTGCGATTTGCATCTTGCTCTGTCTGTGTTTGCCGATTTCTGGGTAGGATTTGCCGCTGTCGGACTCGCTTTTTTGCGGCACGAGCAGGTTCTTTGGGAATATGAAGCCGATTTCTGGCTTGAAGAAATTGTTGTACACCAGAAGCTTTTCATAATAATACTTTCAGCAATTGTTGCTGTGTTTGTTCTTATTCTTGCAGAACTTCTTACATCTTTTGCAAGACGAATAAAGACCAAAAGTGCAATTTTTAAACACACATTGATTTTTTATGTCATAGTCGCAGTTTTAAAACTGCTCGGGTTTATCGGCAGACAGATTTCAAAGCTTTTCCGTAAGATAAAAGGATGGTTCAGGGTTATTGTTTTCAGACCGAAGAAGCTCAATAGAGGTGTTGCGATTCTGACTGTCGTGGGTACTTTTGCAAACATTGTTGCACTTTTGCTTTGCGGATTTTTGCTTTCTATCAGTATTTATGATGCTACTGAGTTCGCATTTTTCTTAGTGTGCTTAGTGATACTGGCTGTTCTTGCAGCTGATGCCTATGCATTGTACCGTGTTTTCAGGTATATGCGCTCGCTCGATTCGATTATTGTCAGTGCAGAAAATCACGAACCGTTCGATATGAAGCTCAATGAAGTTCCCGAAAGTCTCAGACCGCTTGTAAAAGCTTATGATGATACAAATTCAAAGCTTCAGAAAGCAATTATAAAGGCGGTTAAGGATGAGCGAACAAAAACGGAGCTTATAACCAACGTTTCGCACGACCTGAAAACTCCTCTTACGTCAGTTATCAATTATATTGACCTGCTGAAGCAGTGTGATATAACGGACGGAAAAGCTCTTGAATATATGGGTGTAATCGATGAAAAATCAATCAAGCTCAAGCGTCTTATCGAAGATCTGATAGAAGCTTCGAAGGTTTCAAGCGGAAACGTTACAGTAAACAAGACTAAGCTTAATCTCAACGAGCTTGTTACTCAGGCAATTGTTGAAGAAACTGCCGAGCTTGAAAAGCAAGGTCTGAAACTGGTTTTTGATGAGCCTGAACAGAAGGTTATAGTAAATGCTGACGGAACAAAGATTTACAGGGTGATTGAAAATCTTTTGTCGAATGTAAGCAAGTATTCGGCACCGAATTCAAGAGTATATGCAAGAGTTTATTCTGAGGGCGGTTACGGATATTTTGAACTCAAAAACATTTCAAACGAACAGCTTAACATCAGTGCGGAAGAATTAACCGAACGTTTTGTAAGAGGCGATGCATCACGAAACCGTGACGGAAACGGACTCGGACTTTCAATTGCAAAGGATCTTTGCCTTCTTAACGACGGTGAACTCATAATCTCAATTGACGGTGATCTTTTCAAAGCAACTGTTAAAATACCGAAGTGATTTAAAAACTGTGGGGTGAAAATTTTGAAAACCTCACAGTTTTTTCTTTTTGTCTTGAAATTGTTATTTTTTTACGTTAGAATAAAAGTGATAATCTTAATACATTGAAATGGAGTTGATTTTGTGACAAAGGTTATTGCCGTGATAATGGCTGTTTTTACCTGGTTCGGTGCTGTTCTGAATCCGGGTTGGAGCAAAATTGAGGGCGTTTACGGTGACGTCGAAGAAAGAATTCAGACTGTGTTTGATGAGGGCGAATTTGTAATGGGTGAAAATGACCTTGTTGTTGCACCTTACGGTGACGACAGCAATGCGGGTACGCTTAAAGCTCCTCTTAAAACACTTGAAAAAGCAAAAGAACTCCTCAAAAACAATACCGGTAATGATCCTGTTACAGTATGGTTCAGAGAGGGTACATACACAATAAACGAAACTGTGGAATTTACCGCAGAGGACAGGGGAAATGTTCTTTACCGTTCATATCCGGGTGAAAAGGTTTCGTTCTCAGGCTCAAAGGAAATCAAGGGCTGGACAGAAACAACGATCAACGGTGTCAATGCTTTTGTGAAAGATATCAGCATCGACTCCGATGACGATTATTTCCAGTCTCTTTTCAAGGGTGACAAGCGTCTTGCACGTCCTGTTTACCCGAAAGAGGGGGTTTTCAAGGTTGCGGACCCGAGAACGGAAGAAGGTATTCCTGCAACATGGGATACCGGATTCTTCACTTATTGTGTTGCATTTTATGCTCACAAAGAAGATATTATCAATTTCGCAAATGCAAGCGATGTTGAAGTGAAAATTATGCATTTCTGGTGCGACGAGCATCTGCCGATGAAGTCGGTTGATACTTCAACGGGCAGAATTGAAACAACCAAACCGACAGCGATGATAATAAGAGTTGATGATAACTATGTTTTCGAAAATGTAAAAGAAGCCCTTTGTGAGCCGGGTGAATGGTACCTTGATAGGGCAGAGGAAAAGCTCTATTACATTCCCGAAGAAGGTGACACTGTCGAAAACACGGTTCTTCAGGCAGGTAAGACAGAACAGTTTGTGACTTTTGAAAATGCAGAAAATATTGCTTTTCAGGGTATTGATTTTATAAACACGGATTGGGACTACGTTGACGGTCAGTTCACGGGTAATCCGTTCCCGGAAGATCATCCGTTACACGACAATGTCATCTACGGTTCGGAACATCCTCAGGCAGCGTTTGAAGTTCCTGCGGCCATTTATATCGCATCTTCAAAGGGTATCAATTTTACTGATTGCCGTTTTGAAAATATTTCATATACTGCAATTAAGTTTGACAAGGGTACACAGGATTGTGATGTAACAAGCTGTTACTTCAACGGAATCGGCGCAAGTGCAATCTTCATCCACGGTGATTTCGTTATTCCCGCAACAACTAAAAATATCAATATCCACGATTGCCATATCGGAAATTACGGCAGAATTTTCACTAACGCAATCGGCATTCTTCTTACCCACGCATATGATTGCGACCTGACGTATAATGAAATCCACGACGGTTGGTATACGGGAATTTCTGTCGGTTGGAACTGGGGTTATGCAGACCATCCGACAAATAAAATCAATATCAGCAATAACCTTATTTACAATATCGGCAATGGCTGGCTTTCGGATATGGGCGGTATTTATACACTCGGAATTCAGCCTGAAACCGTAATTTCGGGTAACGTAATCTATAATGTTGGCTGTGACGAAGGTGCATACGGTTACGGCGGTTGGGGTATTTATCTTGACGAAGGCTCAAGTGAAATGCTCGTTGAGAATAACCTCGTTTACGATTGCTCATCCGAAACATTCCACCAGCACTACGGCAGAGATAACATCGTAAGAAACAATATCTTTGCTTTCGGCGGAGAGGGAGCTTTCATAATCACAAGGCACGAAGAGCATAATTCGCTTACGGCTACCAATAATATCTTTGTTGTTGACGATGCTACAATTTATGCTTTTGATACAGAGAGAGAGTGGTTCGTTGATGACAGTAACCTTTATTGGGACTATAAACGCGGAAGAAACGTTTATTCGGGCCATACAACAAAGCTCTTTGACCGAAAGTCACTCGTAATTCTTACCGCACAGGGCTATTACAATAATGCGGTTTACGAAGATCCGCTTTTCAAAGATGCTGAAAACAGAGATTTCACACTTGCAGAAAACAGCCCCGCACTCGAAACAGGCTTTGTTCCGTTTGATTATGACGCAGGCACATTAACAAAATTCTGATAAAACCAAAACGACCACCCACGGGTGGTCGTTTTGTTCTGCAAATTCGGGTTTGTAGGGTTCTTTGATTTTGCACAATCTGACTCTGTGC
>JAZRNR010000046.1:0-26503 GCA_045648305.1 Acutalibacteraceae bacterium | reverse complement strand
GCTGCACCTGTAAGAGAATCTGCTGCACCTGAAATTGAGTTCATAACTGCAAGTGAGTCTCTTGCATTGATTGTTGCTGTTCCGTCTACGTCACCGTAGATTACTACTACGTACTCCTTGATAACTTCGCCTGTTGCCTTTGACTTAACTGTTACTGTTGAGCCTGTTCCAAGGTAACGAGCTGTTGTCATTTTGATTTCTACTGTTACGTTTTCATAATCTGTGTATGTTGACTGGAACTTTGCCTTTGTAAGGCTCGGCTGGAGACCAACAATATAGTTTACGCCACCCTGAGTTTTAACTGATGCACCGCCTATGATTTCAAAGCGTTCAACAACAACCGGTTCAGCAGGTATAAGAGAATCAATATAACCCTGAAGAGTTTCTGTCATCTCGTTAACCTGAGCCTGCTTGTCAGCGGTAAGATTCATATTCTGAGATACTGTTTCCTCTCTGTAAGATACGATAAGGGACATTACCTCATTAAAGTTTTCATATACATTAGTATAAATCTCTGAGTCGGAATTGTCAAGCAAATCCAGGATTTTTTGAAGTTCTGTGTAATCTGCCAATTTTAACTCTAATTCATTGGTAAGATTAACTATATTATTCGCAATAAGAATTACTCGTTCCTGCTCTGTGATATCAAGACCGTATACAACATTGCTTATTTCAGCCTGAAGAAGAGCTACTGAAGCATCAGTATACCATCCTGTTGAGATTTTTTCATTTGCTGCAGTGATAGCATCTGTAACTGCTGTGTAGTCTGCAAGCTTGAGTTCAAGTGAAGCTGTCAGATCTGTAATAAGCGTTGCAAGCATATTTACATAATCCTGATTTACAAGATTCGGACTTTCATTACCGATTTCAGTCTTTGCTGTATTCAAGGGACTTTGAAGAGCATAAACACTTTCATCGGTATAAATACCCTTTGCGATTTCCTCATCAGCGATTCTTATCGCCTCTTCCAATCTTTCAAGTGCAAGATTTTTTACAACAAGATTATCAATCGCCTCATAAATTGCTTCTGCGTAAGAATTAACCTGAGCCTGTTTTTCCGCAGTAAGAGTATAATCAACAGAATCCAATACAGCCTGAAGTGATGCAACGCTGTCTTCGGTATACAATCCTTTTGCGATTTCAGCCTGAGCAGCCGTCTTTGCGTTGTTTACTGAAGTATAGTCGGCAGGTTTGAACTTAAGTCCGTTAACCGCATTATTGATTGACGTTACGTATCGGTCAACTGTCGCCTGCTTATCTGCAGTATAAGTGCGGTTGACATTTTTAATCGTCGCATTGAGTGTTGCTACCGTAAGAATTGTATAAAGCGAGAGATCTGAAGGAACTCTTGAAAGTGCAATATCAACCTGAGTGTAATCTGCAGGGCCGATTTTAAGAGCTGCGATTGCATCAGCGATAGACGTTACATATCCGTCAACAGTTTTCTGGTCTCTGATATCAAGATCTTTAACAACATCTGCAACTACATTTTCAAGATTTGTTATCGTCTCCTCAGTATAATAAGGATGCCCGTTATGTGCAGCTTCAAAATCGCTGTTGAGCTTAATTTTCTCCTGCGCAAGTGCAAGCTGCTTATTTACCTGAGTATAATCAGCAGGGAGATACTCAAGAGCTTCGATTGCTTCGTTGATCGTTGAAACATAAGCATCGACTTCGGCCTGCTGACTTATCGGTCTGCCGAAAACAACTGAAGTATAAGCCTGAGTGAGTCTGTCAAGACTTGCTTCAGTGTAAAGCCCTGAGCCCGATGAAACGATAGAGTACGCATTATCATATGCTAATCTGACAGCCGAATAATCCGCTGTGTTTTCCTTAAGAGAATTGAGTGCATCCAATATAGCCTGTGCATATGCGTTAACTGTTTCCTGCTGCGTAAAATCAAGATCATATTTTACGGCATCGACTGCTGCTGTTACGGATGACCAGTTTGAATAGAAGGTATCAACCGTAAAACCGTATGAATCTGCATATGTATCTCTGATGAGTTTTTCACGCTCCTGAACGAGTGCAATTGCGTTTTCAACAGGAGTATAATCCGCAGCATTTTTATTGAGGTTGTTAATCACTGTCTGAAGAGCAGTAACAGCTCTGTTGATATCAGTCTGATATCTTATATCTAAGCTGAGTTTTGATTCAAGATTTGCAAGAGCAGTATCAACCGCTGACATATCTTTATACTGGCTTCTGTCAAGGCTGTTAGCAACGGCAATCATCTTCAGAGCAGCCGATATATCTGCCGGTTTATAAACAACCTCTGAAAGCTTTTTGTTTAGCTCAGCTGTTGCCGCGTCAATCTGACTCTGATAGGACAAATCCCTGCCGTCAAGAGCAACAAGTGCATTGTAAGCTGCAGTAAGATCTGTTTCACAGTCCTCAGTAAGATGAGAAAGATTTATAGCCTTATATGCTGTTTTTGCTTTTGCTGATTCAGTATAGTTTGCTGTTTTGAGTGAAAGCTGATTAATAGCTCTTTCAATCTGAAGAACATATCCGTTTACAGTTGCCTGCTCACTTATAAGGAGAGGATCAGCAACAATGTATCCGTCAAGTTCATCATATATACAACCTACCTTTGTTAGTGTCTGGACAAGGTTGTTCCAGTTGTTGTATGCCTCAGAAGCAGGCATACCGTAGTTAACAGGAGATTTCGATATAAGATTGTTAATTGTTTTGAGGTGAGCATTGAATTCTAAATAGTCGGCAGTTGCTTCCTCAAGAGCATTAAGTGCTGCAACAAGATCAGCTGATACCTTATCAAGTGCAGGCTGATAAATTGCACTGTAATTTTCAACATAAGCATCAAGAATATTCTGAACCTTAGCCCATGAAGCAAGTGTGTAGAAATTTTTATCCTTTGCCAACGCCTGAGAATGGTAAGCAGATGCAACGGAATAGTCAGCCTTTCTCATTTCGAGTTCATTATATGCCTTAACCACTGCGTTATATGTGGTATTAATTTCATCCTGAGTTGCATTCGGTTTTTTGAGACAGGAAAGTGCAGACTTGTATGTATTGAGGAAAGCTTCCCAACCTGCTGAATAGTACCATTCCTGAGGATTGTAACCCTTGAAGTCACCCGAAGGAATATCCGTTGTCATAACAGTCGGGTCTGTACCATGGATCTGATCGATGAAAGTACGCAATGCACCTTTATCAGTCGTTATAATTCTCAAGCTGTGTGAATGGCCGACAAAAACTTCGCTCCAACCTGCAGCTGTCTGATATTTATTTGTGAACGTATAATCATATGTACCAACTGCGCTGCTCGGTCCTGAACCTGTAAAATACTGAATAAAGGTTGCACCGGGGCCACTGATTGAGCCGCTGTAACCTGTGAAACCGATTTCGTTTGCGGCATATGTATTGTTTGTCAAGGTGCTGTCGTCGCTCTCGCCGTCATAGGTATTAACGACATTATAGTTAACGAAATAATTACGAAGAGAAACCGTTACTCTTTCGCCTGAATTTGAAGCTTCATCGAGGTTAGCAGTTACCACTCTGAGGTTAAGGTCTGAAAGTGTTGAATGGATACTGCGGTCGAAATATACATAAGAAATGGGTCTGTTGTCGTCTGCGTGGTAAGCGATGTTGTAGTCTCTCGATGCACTGTGTCCGTCTGAGCGATGCATCATACCGTAGTCCGTTGTCCAGCCCGGAGCTGAATTAGTACTTTCAAAGAATACGCTACCCTCACCTACACCATTATTGTAAAGAGTACCATAGGTATTAGCACCAAGGACATATGAAGCTACATAAGAGCGGTTTTTTGTACTCTGACCAAGCCAGAAATCTTCATATGTTCTCTTCGTTGAATATTCACCTGCAGGTGAAATGATCGCATCAACATATGAAACACCATAAGAATTATATGTTCTTGTGTAGTTTTTACCCGTTACTGCATTATAATCAGTATATGTATAAGTTACAGTAAAGATAAGAGTTGTACCAACCGTTGCCGTACCACCCGTAACTGACCAGACATAGGTACCGTTTGAATACGAATAATTACTGATAGTTACCGTAGTATTGCTGCAGGAAATGGTCGGAGCAGAAGGAAGTTCAACACCCGGAGTGAAAGCAATCTGAGTTGCAACGGGAGTTTCACCTGCATAAGCTACTGACGGGAACGATGTATTTAATTCAGGCATACCTGACGGGGTTGCCTTGACAATAACCGAATTACTTCCCGACGGCTGTTTCATAGAGTTAGCCGCATAAGCAACGCGGGTTACATCCGTAACATAGACCGAAGCCACCGGTCTTTTAATAACCAGTGAAGCATCCGTTGCTCTCGGATCTGCCGCTGAAGCAGTAGTTGCGAGAGTTATAGGTAAGGACGAAAGGATGAGGGTTATTGCAATTAACAAGCTTATAACCTTTCTGTATGATTTCATATTCAACACCACCATTAAAAATTGACATATGTATCCCACGATACAATTATACATAATTATTTTATCACATCACTCTTTTCAAGTCAATAAACTTTAACACAGTAAAACAAGAAAAATGACCGACACTTTCGTGCCGGTCATTTGATTTTGAATTATAATGCTGCAGCTCTTGTTGTGTTTACAAGCTGATCAAATGTAAATGTCTTGCCTGTATACTGTTCAGGAGCCTGGTTGATTGTTTCCTTGAAGAGACCTGCGTTTTCAACACTCTTAGCATCGCTGACACCGATTGCACCGCTGAAGTCGATGTCGCCGGCATAACCGATGTAGTGGTTGTAATTCTTAACACTGAGCATTGAAGCAGCATAAGCTCTCATAAGAACTGCGTCCTGACCGTCAACAAAGCTATCGCCTGTGATGTCACCGAACATAACCATTGTGTACTCTGTATCAGTTGTGTATTCACCGTCACCGTCCGGGTCAGATGCGATTCGGATCTTAGAACCTGTACCGTAACCTGCGTCTGTCGGCTCGATAAGCATTGTGTCACCGGCTGTCGGAGCACCGTAGTACATTGAGAAGTAGAAGTAGAAGTCGTCGCCCCACATCATTCTTTCTTCTTCGTTGTAGAAGTCCTCAGCAAAGCCGAAGAGATACTTGAACTCGTTGTCACTGAACTGTGAGTACGGATCATAGAACTCGATTACGGGGATAGCCTGAAGGTTGTCGATAGCATCACGGAGTGCGTTTGCCATATTATCAACATAAACCTGACCGTCGATATCCCACTTGATTTCATTGTTGAAATCGAAAGCAGCGATATAACTATCGATAACTGCATTAACTGATTCTTCAGTAAAGAGTTTCGGGTCAGAAAGGTCACCAAGACGAGCAAGCTGGAACTCAAGCTCTGAATAGTCAGCGTCACCCTTGTTAGCCTTAAGACCTGAAACAGCGTCACGAAGCTGAGCACGAGCCATATTTACCTTTGACTGCTGATAGTCGCCAAGAGTACCTGCTGCTGCATAGCGATTATACTCATTCATAACCTTTTCTGCGAAAGCCATTGCAGTTTCATACTCTGCCCATGAACGGTTTGTATAAACCTGATTGCCGTTTTCGTCAGTGTTAGAATAGTTAGCAGCGAGTGCCTTCTGATAAATCTTGTTGAGCTGATAGTTATCAGCTGTTGTCGGGTAATAGTCAAGAACATCCTGCTTTGTGTAGTAGAGTGCATAGTATGCATATGTGATATCAGCACGAGCCGGAGCTTCTACTTCAGGATTGTTTTCAGACTCGTTGTACTGGTTGATAATGCTTTCAGCATGATCAAGAGCATCTTCATAATCTTTGAATGCCCAGATTTCATAGTCAACGTCTGTAAAGTATTCGTAATCATCCTCGTAATACTTAATACCTTCGTTGTCAGGAATCTTATACTCATTGTAAAGCTCTGTGAGCTGCTTGATTGTGTATGATGTACCCGGTGCACAGTTATCTTCGTAGTGAACCTTCATATACTCAAACTGCTTGAGGTCAACGATACCAAGAAGACTTGCAAGAATATCAAGTGACTCACCGCAGAGTGTGCCGGGGCCTGTGATATTGGTGATATACTGGAGAAGCATACGAGCTGTTCTCTGAAGACCTGTTCCGTTAAGAGCAGCGTTGCTGTTGTATCTTGCGGGATATGAAGCACCTGTATCGGTTGTATTTCTTTCGATGAGGAGTTCATCAAGAGTTCTGTATGCGTAAGGAACGATGAGGTTAAGCTGGAACTCATTGTTGTTAAGCTGACCAACAGAATCCTTTTCGTGAGGAAGACGGAAGAGACCGTTGAGAACACGAGCAACAAGGTTAACAAGAGCCTGGCTGAGAGGTTTGTTAAGCTCTGAGTCACCTCTTCTACCAATGATTCTGAGAAGACCGTTGATATCGAAGTTAAGGACATTACCGATAATGCTGTCGATGAAGAGGTTTTCCATACCGTACTGGCTGTCTTCAACACCGTAGAAGATGTTAGTAAGCGGAAGAACCTGACCAACTGTCATATAAAGCTTATACCACGGGCTTGACATATTAGCCTCTGTCTTGTGAGCGTCTGTCGGATAGAGGTTAAAGAGAACAGCGTACTTACCAAGAAGCTGATCGAAAACGCCATTGAGGAGTTCGTCAAGAGTCGGTGTAAGGTCGTTAAGTACAGCCTGATATGCAGGTTCTGCATCACCGGGGATATAACCGAACTGACCAACGATATAATGTCTGAGAACTGCTGCTGCAACATCAAGACACTGCATTGAGTTCGGAATAAGCTCGCCGCTTTCGATCTTTGCTTCGAAGTCAACTGAAGGAATAACTTCAGCTGCAAGGTTAACGAAAGTATATGTTGCAAGCTCTTTGATTGAGTTACAGTTGTGCGGGAAATAGAAACCGTCAACAAATGCCTCGAGAATCATCTGAACTGCGAAAGCAAATACCTGCTCGTCGTTCATCTGCTCAAGAGCAGCTGTATCCTCTTCTGTAAGAACAGGGAAGTCTGAAAGAAGAGTCGGGAGAATCGGAAGAACACCCTTAAGGAGATCGCCAAGCTGACTCATAAGGTCAGGAGCAACTGTAAGGTACTTACCGCCGATGCCATCATCCTGAAGATAAACATAACCTGTGATACCTTCCTTAAGAACATACTCAAGACCGTAGTTGATCTTATCGAGGTTGTTCGGAGCTTCGGGGTTCGGGCAGCCTACCATTGTAAGGAAAGCTGTCATAACTTCAGCAGCTGATGCATCCTCAGGAAGACCAACTGTTTCATATGTAACGAAGAGGTTGATAACCATATCAACGTATGACATTTCCTCTGCTGTCGGGTCATCAACAGGGATTTCAAGAAGGTCGATAAGAAGTCTACCTGCGAAAGGAATAACGATATCATCAATAAGAGCTATAAAGATTTCACGGCAGAAATCATAAATAGAAGCCTTAGTGATATCAACTTCGTCATGTGTAAGTGACGGACAGAGCTGAACAAGACCCATCATATCCTTGAGTGTACCGTCCGGATTTGTTTCAAGACCGATGAAGTCTGCAACAACGTTTTCACCTGTTTCAGCGTCTGCAAGCATATCACAGATAAACTTGATAGCACGGTTAGCAAGGAAATCGTTGATGATACCGTCAAGGTTTGAGCCTGCCTTGTCATAGTTTTCCTCAAGCATTTCAGGATCTATAAGAAGGTTATAGATAGTGTATGTAAGGAAACCGTGAAGGTCGTCAAGCATCGGGATCATTTCACCGAGGTCAACGAAGTTACCGATAAGTCCGAGGTCAAGGTCGTTACCGATGAGCTTATAAAGCGGATCAGAGTTTACGCTGATGAACTCAAGGAACTTGCCGAAGAACTCAAGGTCACTCATAGTAGTGGAACGACGACGGAAGTTTTCGTTCTCAGGAATTGACCAGTCACAGTCCTCGATATCACCGAGGTTAAGGATGGTAGCAACACCGTAGAGTGCACTTGAAGTGATGTTATTAACTGAGTCGAAGAGAGAGTCAAGAGAATAAATCTTGATCTCGATACCAAGGAGCTCCTCGTTAACATCCAAGCCTGACAAAAGGTCGTCATCAAGGAAGTCAAGCAATGCAGAAGCACACTGGTCGTTTGAGAAGTACGGGGCATTGTTAGTGTCATACCCTATAGGTCTCTCATAGTTTGTTTTGTACGCACTTGCGCCAACTGTCAACACTGAAAGCATCATAAGCATGGCGAGCAAGACGGACAACAGTCTTTTAGATTGTTTCATCTAAAAACACCTCCAATAATTTGCCAAGTTTCTCAGGAAGTGGACCAGTGAGACCCGATAGCTCACATAAAGCCCCACTAATACACTTTGGCTTATAGTAATATTAACAAATAAAAAGCAATTTGTAAATAGATTTTTACCAAAAAAAACATAAAAAAATCCAAATAAATTTATGTTGTTTGAGCAATTTAAACGAAAAAACAGGTGTGTATTTAGACGGCAAAGCAAACCGCACAAAAGCGATTCCAAAAATTTGTTAAATGTGCTCTAAGAAAATTTAGTCGTGCTATCTTATTTTCTTTCTTTGCACTTACAAGACACTTGCATAGCCACACTTATTTGTACTACAAAAATTATATAATATATAATGTATACCCAGAAAACGTATTTTTTCTATTTACAACCGCAAAATATGGTGTATACTATTAAGGAATTTTTCAGGAGGCTTTTTATGAACAGAAACGGACAAAAAAAGTATTTAAGACAAATGACACTCGCCTGCGTTTTTACGGCAGCTGTTGCAGTTATGACTTTTTTTATAAAAATACCTTCACACAACGGATACATACATCTTGGTGATTCAGTAATTTATCTCTCTGCCTGCTTGCTTCCGACACCGCTTGCTATGCTGTGCGGTGCACTCGGAGGAATGTTTGCGGATGCACTCGGCGGATACATTATATATATAATACCGACGATGATAATCAAGGCACTCCTTCCCCTTGCCTTCTCTCGCAAGAAAGACAAGCTTCTTTGCAAAAGAAACCTTGTTGCACTTGTTCCCGCTTCGCTTATTACAATAATCGGATATTACATTGCCGAGGCTTGCCTTCTCAGTATTTCTTCAGGCAACTTTTTCAGCTATATAATTACCGCTACACCGTGGGTTACAGCCTTTTATGCAATCCCCGGGAATATCATTCAGGCACTCGGAAGTGCAGTTGCATTTATTTTCATCGCAATTGCTCTTGACAAAATCAAAATCAAGGATAGAATATAGTTTGACTATGCAATATGGAGAAATAACTATGGCAGATATCATTTATACTTATGCGGGAAGCGCATATATGAATATAACAAACAAATGCCCGTGCCGTTGCGTTTTTTGTATCAGAAGTAACGGTGACGGACTCGGTTCGGCGGAATCACTCTGGCTTAAGGGCGATCCGACAATTGAAGAAATAAAGGCAGAAATCGACAATTTCGATTTTTCACCATTCAGCGAGGTTGTTTTCTGCGGTTACGGTGAACCGACAGAGGCACTTGACAACCTTATTGAAACCGCAAAGTATCTTAAAGAAAAGCATTCTTTGAAAATTCGTCTTAATTCAAACGGACTTTCTAATTTGATTAACGGCAAGCCGACAGCTCACCTTCTTGAAGGAATCGTTGACAGCATTTCGATAAGCCTCAACGCTCCCGATGCGGAGAGTTACCACAGAGTTGCACGTTCAAAGTTCGGTATGGAAGCCTACCCTGCCCTTCTTGAATTTGCAGAGGATTGCAAAAAATATATACCAAGCGTGAAATTTACGGTAGTTGACGTTCTCTCTGAAGAAGAGATTGAACGTTGCAAAAAAATCTCGGATGAAATGGACATACCATTGAGAATCAGAGAGTGGATTAAATAAATTGAATGAAATAAAAGCCATTGCAGTTAATCACCTGCGATGGCTTCTTTATTTGCAGGATATAAGATTTATATAAAATACCGACAAATTCGGGTTTGTCGAACAAATTTCAAATTATTATTGTAGGGGACGACGTCCTCGACGTCCCTTTAAAATTTGTTATGATTTAGGCTCCATGTGTCGACCTTGCGACGCTGAAATATAATAACGGTTGCGTTGCAACCTACACCTCATCAGTCACTTCGTGACAGCTTCTCCTCAAGGAGAAGCCTTGGACTTGCGTAGTTTCTCAGCCTTCCCCTTGAGGGGAAGGTGCCGAGGAACGAGGCGGATGAGGTGGTAATAAACAAATAGACAAACCCGAATTTGTCAATCGTTGTTAATATAAAAAAGCTTGGCAGAAATTCTGCCAAGCTTAATTTTTTATATTCAGATTCGTGCTACGCCAGAGTCTTTTGCTGCCTGTGCAACTGCTGCCGCAACCGCACCGCCGACTCTCGGGTCAAACGCTTTCGGGATAACATAATCAGGACTGAGTTCTTCATCAGAAACAAGATCTGCAAGAGCCTTTGCCGCTGCGATCTTCATTTCTTCGTTGATGTCGCTTGCTCTTACGTCAAGAGTACCGCGGAAGATTCCCGGGAATGCAAGAACGTTATTAACCTGATTCGGGAAATCGCTTCTTCCCGTTCCGACAACTGCCGCACCTGCTTCCTTCGCAAGGTCGGGCATAATTTCAGGCACAGGGTTTGCCATTGCAAGAACAATCGGATCCTTCGCCATTGAACGGATCATATCCTGTGTAACAACACCCGGAGCAGAAACACCGATAAATATATCTGCACCCTTCATTGCATCTGCAAGTGTTCCGCGTACGTGGTTTTTATTTGTAAAGTCTGCGATATCCTGCTTTGCGGGAGCAAGGTCGTCACCGTCACAGATAACACCCTTGCGGTCACACATAATTATGTCGCCTATACCCATAACCTTGAAAAGCTTTGCGATTGCAACACCTGCCGCACCTGCACCGTTGAATACTGCGGTACAGTCTTCAATCTTCTTGCCTACAATTTTCAGTGAATTGATGAGTGCTGCACAGCAGATAACAGCCGTACCGTGCTGATCGTCGTGAAAAATAGGAATATCTGCCTTTTCCTTAAGCTTTCTTTCAATTTCAAAGCAACGAGGTGCCGCGATATCCTCAAGATTAATACCGCCAAAGCT
This sequence comes from Acutalibacteraceae bacterium, assembly GCA_045648305.1. GTDB lineage: Bacteria > Bacillota > Clostridia > Oscillospirales > Acutalibacteraceae > CAG-488. The sequence goes on along the minus strand of JAZRNR010000046.1, from coordinate 15,436 downwards.
TCCGCAAAGAAGCAGAACAGTATTTACGAACTCATCAACATCCTGAGTACGGATGCAGAGAGGAAAAGCGTCAACACCGCCGAACTCTTTGAAAAGAACACATTTGCCTTCCATAACAGGCATACCTGCTTCGGGGCCGATATCACCGAGTCCGAGAACGGCTGAACCGTCCGTAATAACAGCAACAAGGTTTGAACGGCGTGTGAGTTCATAGCTCTTATTTACGTCTTTCTGAATTTCAAGACACGGCTGAGCAACACCCGGTGTATATGCAAGAGAAAGAGCCTCCTTGTTATCAACCTTTGCTCTTGCGATTACTTCAATCTTTCCGTTCCACTCGTAGTGGAGCTTGAGAGATTCTTTTGCGTAGTCCATTATAAATTATCCTCCAATAATGCCTATGAGAAATTAGTCTTCAGTTTCCCAACCCTTTGAGCGTTCGACAGCACGAAGCCAACCTTTGTAAAGCTTATCTCTGTCTTCCTGTTCCATTTTCGGGATGAATACTTTTTCAACCTCACGGTTGAGTTCGATTTCATTGATGTCTGACCACATTCCGACTGCAAGACCCGCAAGATATGCCGCACCGAGAGCTGTTGTTTCAACAGTCTTCGGACGGTTAACCATTGTACGGATGAGGTTAGCCTGAATCTGCATCATTATATTGCTTACACTTGCACCACCGTCAACACGAAGCTCAGAAAGCTGGATACCTGAATCCTTTGTCATAGCTTCAAGCAAATCTGTTGACTGGAAAGCAATACTTTCAAGAACAGCTCTTGCGAAGTGAGCACGGTTAACACCGCGTGTAAGACCTACTATTGTACCTCTTGCATACATATCCCAGTACGGAGCACCAAGACCTGTAAATGCAGGAACAATATACATTCCGTTCGCATCAGGAACGCTTTCTGCAAGCTCGTCGCATCGGCTTGCGTTATCAATAAGATGAATTTCATCACGAAGCCACTTGATTACGGAGCCTGCATTGAATGCACTGCCTTCGATTGAATAAGTTGTTTTTCCGTTAAGGCTCCATGCAACACCCGTAAGAAGATTGTGCTTTGAATCAACTCTCTTCTCGCCTGTGTTCATAAGAAGGAAACAGCCTGTACCGTATGTATTCTTTGCCTGACCGGGTTTGAAGCAAGCCTGACCGAAAAGTGCAGCAGGCTGGTCACCTATCGCACCGCAGATCGGAATACCTGCAAGCTCTTCAAGACCGAGAATATTCGGTGCAACCTCACCGTAAACCTTACTTGACTCAACAGGTGTCGGAAGCATACACATCGGAACACCCAACTTTTCGCAAAGATATTCGTCCCACTGAAGCTTATCGACGTCAAAGAGCATTGTTCTTGATGCATTTGAATAGTCTGTCACGTGAACCTTACCGCCCGTAAGATTCCAGATGAGCCACGTTTCAACAGTACCGAAAAGGAGCTTACCGCTTTCTGCCGCTTTTCTTGCACCAGGAACGTTGTCAAGAATCCACTTGATTTTTGTGCCTGAGAAATAAGCATCGATAAGAAGACCTGTGTGCTCGCGGATGTAATCGCCAAGACCTTCAGCCTTCAACTGTTCGCAGAGCTCAGCAGTACGTCGGCACTGCCATACGATTGCATTGTAAACCGGTTTACCTGTTTCCTTATCCCAGATGATTGTTGTTTCGCGCTGGTTTGTGATACCGATACCTGCAATTTTTGAAACGTCAAATTCACCTGAATTGATAACAGCAGCTATCGCTTTAAGCTGGCTGTAAAGAATTTCCATAGGATTGTGTTCAACCCAGCCTGTCTTCGGATAAATCTGGTCAAACTCATTATGTGCCTTGGATACTATTTTTCCCTGCTTATCAAAAACGATTGCACGAGAGCTTGTTGTACCCTGGTCAAGTGCCATAATATACATAGGTCTGCCTCCTCATTTTCCAGGGAAACACTTATGAATCCCCCGATGTAATTAAGTAAATTATATACTTTATGTATATAAAAGTCAACAAGGCAACCTCACGGCTGCCTTGTTAAAACTATTCAGAATTTAATTGTAAAACAAATACTTAAGGGCAATAGAAACCGCAATACCAAGAACAGCACCGACCAAAACCTGACGCGGTGTGTGTCCGACAGCAACTTTGAGCTCAACGTCCATATCAACGTCGCCCTCTTTAAGCAATTTTTTGAGAACCTTTGAATGCTTTCCCGTTTCGTATCGTACACCGAAAGCGTCGTTCATTACAACAAGTGCAATAAGTGCAGACACTGCGAACTGAAAAGAATCAAAGCCGTATGCTAAAACACTTGCTGTGCAAAGAGCACATACGCTTGATGAATGTGAACTCGGCATACCGCCGTTTGCAATAACACGGCGGAAGCCCTTGATTGATTTTTCTTTAAATATACCCTGAATTCCTTTTGCAAACTGTGCTGCAAACCAAGCTGATGCAAACGAAACAAAAGCATGGTTTGAGATAATCTGTTCAAAAACCTTCATTTTATACTCCTAAATCCATCTTCGCTTATTTTACACTCTTCGCTATTTCGTCTGCTGCAGAAAGAAGAAGCTTGATTCTGTTAACCTGATTAACCTCAGATGCACCCGGGTCGTAGTCAACAGCGGCAATATTCGCCTGCGGATAAGTGTTCTTCATAGCCTTGATAACACCCTTACCGACAACGTGGTTCGGAAGACAAGCGAAAGGCTGAATACAAACGATGTTTGGTGTACCTGTTGTGATAAGTTCTGCCATTTCACCTGCAAGGAACCAACCTTCACCGTACTGATTACCGAGTGAAAGGAACGGCTTTGCAAGCTCAGCAACATCTTCAATCTTCATCGGAGGCTCAAAGCGTTTACTGTTTTCAAGAGCCTTGAGTGCAGGACGCTTAAGGATTCGGATCATTCGAACACCGACGTGAGCAATCGCAGATGCAGTCCACTTCGAACCGAGATACTGATGCTTGTAATCGTTTTTATAAATATAATAGTTAAAGAAGTCAATAAGATCGGGAACAACTGCCTCTGCACCCTCTTTTTCAAGAAGCTCGACGATGTGATTGTTAGCAAGAGGCATATACTTAACAAGAATTTCACCGACAACACCGACACGGTGCTTTCTTACATTCTCATGAATCGGGAACTTATCAAACTCATCAACAATCTTCTGGCAAAGCTCGTTATAAGAATATGTCTTGTCCTCGCCTGTGAGGTGAGCGATGCAAAGCTCACGGAGTTCAGCGTGAAGCTTGTTTGCTGAGCCTTCAACCTTTTCGTACGGGCGTACACGGTAAAGGCATCTCATAAACAAGTCACCGAAAACAATAAGCTTTATAGCATCCCAAATCATCTTCTTCGGAAGTTTGAAGCCCTCATTTTTCTCCATACCGTTTGCATTGAGTGAGATAACCGGAATGTGAGAAAGTCCGACACTGCCGAGTGCTCGGCGGATAAAGCCTACATAATTACTTGCACGGCAGCAACCGCCTGTCTGTGTCATAATGATAGCAAGCTTATCTGTATCGTATTTACCTGAAAGCACAGCGTCCATAATCTGACCGACAACAGTGATTGACGGGAAGCAGGCATCGTTATTAACAAATTTAAGACCTGTATCAATTGCCTGACGGTTGTCGTTCTGAAGAACTTCTATATTGAAGCCGTACTTTGCAAGAACCGGCTCCGCCATATCAAGATGAATCGGGCTGAACTGCGGAACGATGAGTGTATATTTTTCATCGTGCATTTTCTGTGTATATTCAGCTCTCTTATAGTTAAGCGGCTTCGGGTCGGGTTTAACATTTCTTTCGTGTCTCTGCTTCATTGCAGCAAGAAGACTGCGCAGTCTGATTCTTGCGGCACCGAGGTTGTTAACCTCGTCGATTTTAAGAACGGTGTAAAGTTTGTTGCTGTTGTCAAGGATTTCGAAAACCTGATCTGTTGTAACAGCATCAAGACCGCATCCGAAAGAGTTGAGCTGAATAAGCTCAAGGTCATCACGCTTACAGACAAACTCTGCAGCGGTATAAAGACGTGAATGGTAAACCCATTGATCGTTTGCACGCATTGGTCTTTCGGGGTTGAAGTTAATCGGAAGGCTGTCTTCCGTAAGAACCGACAAGCCGTAAGATGCAATCATCTCAGGAATACCGTGATTGATTTCGGGGTCAATATGGTACGGTCTTCCTGCAAGAACAATACCGTAACCGTTATTCTTTTCCATTTCAGCAAGGACTCTTGCACCCTCTTCACGGATTGCTTCCTTTGCTTTTATCTGTTCAATCCACGCAGCGTGAACAGCCTCGCGAGCTTCATCCTCACCGATTGACCATTCCTTCTGACAAAGCTTGACAAGACGGTCTGCAAGAATTTCTTCACTTGTGAAAGCCATAAACGGACGAAGATATTTTACCTCACCCTCGCCGACAGCCTCAACATTATTCTTGAGGTTTTCAGCGTAAGAAACAACAATAGGACAGTTGTAATGATTCTGTGCATCGGGTGTTTCCTGGCGTTCGTAATAAATACAGGGGTGGAAAATTGTTTTAATGCCCTTATTAATAAGCCACTGAACGTGACCGTGTGAAAGCTTTGCGGGGTAACATTCCGATTCAGACGGAATAGATTCCATACCAAGCTCGTAAATCTTTCTGTCTGAAAGCGGAGAAACCTCAACGCTGAATCCGAGCTTATGGAAGAATGTTGCCCAGAACGGGAAGTTTTCGTAAACATTGAGAACTCTCGGAATACCGATTACTCCGCGCGGAGCGTTTTCGGGATTCGGATAGTCAAAAATTCTCTTGAGCTTATATTCAACCATATTCGGTGCTTTTGAACGATTCTTTTCGCCTGCACCCTTTTCGCAACGGTTGCCTGTAATATGGCGGCGACCGTCAGGGAAATTATTGATTGTAAGCATACAGTTGTTTGAACAACCCTTACAGCGTGTTGTTGTGCTTGTATATGTAAGGTTAAGAATCTCTTCAAGAGACATCATTGAGCAAGGCTGTCCATTGTAACGGTTCTTTGCAAGAAGAGCCGCACCGAAAGCACCCATAACACCTGAAATATCCGGACAGATTGCATTAACACCTGAAATCTTTTCAAATGCTCTGAGAACAGCCTGATTGTGGAAGGTACCGCCCTGAACAACAATGTGCGAACCGAGGTCCTTGCTGTCAGCGAGCTTGATAACCTTATAAAGTGCATTTTTAATAACTGAGTAAGCAAGACCTGAAGAAATATCAGGAACGCCTGCGCCTTCCTTCTGTGCCTGCTTAACGTTTGAGTTCATAAAAACAGTACAGCGTGTACCGAGGTCAACGGGATTCTTTGCAAAAAGAGCCTCTTTACTGAACTCAGCTGCAGTATAGTTGAGTGAATTTGCAAAGTTCTCGATGAAAGAACCGCAACCTGAAGAACAAGCTTCGTTGAGCATAATTGTATCAACAGCACCGTCACGGAGCTTAATGCATTTCATATCCTGACCGCCGATATCAAGAACGCAGTCAACATCCTTGTCAAAGAAAGAAGCGGCTGTACAGTGAGCGATTGTTTCAACTTCACCCTCATCAAGATTGAAAGCTGTTTTAAGAAGACCTTCACCGTAACCTGTTGAACATGTTCTTGCGATACGTGCGTTTTCGGGAAGCTTTTCGTGAATTTCTGCAATAGCTCGTTTTGCTGTTTCAAGAGGATTACCCTCGTTACTTGAATAGAAAGAATAGAGGAGCTTACCCTCGTCACTGATAAGAACAATTTTGGTTGTTGTTGAGCCTGCATCGATACCAAGGAAGCAGTCACCGCTGTAAGTTGAAATATCAGCCTTAGGAACAACAGCCTCGCTGTGTCTTTTCACAAATTCATTGTACTCTTCTTCGTTTTCAAAAAGAGCAGGAAGACGGGGCATCTCGAAAGAAACCTCAACACCCTGATCAAAACGTGCAATAAGCTCATCAAGCTCAACTTCACTTCCGCCTTCTGTCATAGCTGCACCTGCAGCCGCAAAGAGGTGTGAATTTTTGGGGTCTGCAATTGTTTCATCCGTGAGTTTAAGAGTTCTTATAAAAGCATTCTTAAGCTCAGGCATAAAGTGTAACGGACCGCCAAGGAAGGCAACGCAGCCCTTGATCGGCTTACCGCAGGCAAGACCTGAAATTGTCTGGTTAACAACAGCCTGGAAAATTGAAGCCGCAAGGTCAGCTTTTGTTGCACCCTCGTTGATAAGCGGCTGAATATCTGTCTTTGCGAAAACACCGCATCTTGCTGCGATGGGATAAATCTGCTTGTAGTCCTTTGCTGCTTCGTTGAGTCCTGCTGCATCAGTCTGAAGAAGAGCCGCCATCTGGTCGATGAATGAACCGGTACCGCCTGCACAAACGCCGTTCATTCTTTCGTCAAGACCGCCTCTGAAGTAAATAATCTTAGCATCTTCACCGCCAAGCTCAATTGCAACATCCGTCTGCGGAGCATAAAATCTCAAAGCAGTTGCAACCGCAACTACCTCTTGCACAAACGGAATATCGAGCGATTTTGAAAGATTAATTGAGCCTGAACCTGTTATGTTAATCTTAAGTTTTTTAATTCCTGTTTTTTCAACAGCTTCTTTAAGAAGCTCCGCAAGCACCTCACGGCACTGTGCCATATGGCGTCGGTATACACCGAAAACAACTTCGTTATTTTCGTCAATAATCGCCAACTTAACCGTTGTTGAACCAACGTCAATTCCTGCACGATACTCCTTCATTTTTTCCTCCCATATATTTAAAACATCTTCTGATTTTTTACAAAATGCTATAATACTTCATTTTAACATATTGGAGATAGAATATCATTTTTTTGTTGCTTTGTCAACATACATTTTAGTTTTGTTGCTTAAAACAAGGTGGTAAATCTTAACTTTTATAAAAAAATAATGGCGGGATTTTCCCACCATTATCGATATATTGTTATACTTATTTAATAACTCTTACCTTGATTACACCGTCGATTGCTTCAACCGCTGCAAGTGCATCAACGTCAGCTACAGTGTAAGCAAAAGCTCCTCTTGTTGCTGACTTTGCATCTGCACCGAGTGCAGCCTTGACAGCATCTGTTGCTTCAGCCTTATGGATAACACATGTGCGTGCACCGCTGACAGCCTCAAGCTTCATTGCAGGCATATTTACTGAGTTTACGATTTCGCCCTTTTCGATGTAAGCGATAATCTCGTCTGCAGCCATCATAGCACAGTTGTCTTCGCTTTCAGGAGTTGATGCACCGAGATGAGGAATTGCAATAATTCCGTCAACACCGATAACGTCATCTGACGGGAAGTCTGTTACATAAGCTGCAACCTTGCCACTTTCAAGACCTGCCTTGAGGTCATCGTTGTTAACAAGACCGCCACGTGCGAAGTTGAGAATTCTTACGCCGTCCTTACAAAGATTAAGTGTTTCTTTATTAACAGTGTTCTTTGTTGAATCTGTGAGAGGAACGTGAATTGTGATGTAATCGCTCTGCTTAAAGATTTCATTGATATCGTCAACGAGCACCATATCAGCAGACATTGCAGACTTGATACCCTCCGAAATATACGGGTCATAGCCGACAATCTTCATACCGAGTGCTTCAGCAGCCTGTGCTACCTTGAAGCCGATTGCACCCATACCGATTACACCGAGAGTCTTGCCGAGGATTTCAGGACCTGCAAACTGTGACTTTCCTTTTTCAACAAGCTTGCCTACTGCATCGCCTTCACCCTTGAGAGTTTTACACCAGTCAAGAGCAGACGACACACGGCGTGAAGCCATAAACATACCGCAGATTACCAATTCCTTAACTGCGTTAGCATTTGCACCGGGTGTATTGAAAACAACAACACCCTTCTCAGCGCAAGCTTCAACCGGAATATTATTTGTACCTGCACCTGCACGTGCGATTGCGATTGTTTCGGGAGCAAGCTCCATTTCGTGCATTGATGCTGAACGAACCATAATCGCTGTAGGGTTTGCAATATCTTCACCGTATGCGTAGAGGTTTTTATCAAACTTATCAGTACCGCAAGCGGCAATTTTATTAAGTGTAAGAATGTTATACATTATGACATCTCCTTATGAATTAGCTTCTTCGAACTTCTTCATAAACTCTACAAGTGCTTCAACGCCTTCGATAGGCATAGCGTTGTAAATAGAAGCTCTCATACCGCCGACTGTCTTATGACCCTTGAGGTTGATGAAACCAGCTTCTGTTGATTCCTTAACGAACTTTGCATCAAGGTCAGCATCACCTGTAACGAACGGAACGTTCATAAGTGAACGGTCTTCTTCAACAACTGTACCCTTGAACATCTTGCTTGTTTCAAGATAATCGTAAAGAATCTTTGCCTTCTTTTCGTTGTGTGCCTTCATCTCTTCAAGACCGCCGAAGCCCTTGATCCACTCAAGAACAAGCTTACAGATATAGATGATATAGCACGGCGGAGTGTTGTAAAGTGATTCAGCATCAGCGTGTGTCTGATAATTGAGCATTGTCGGTGTGTAATCACGTGCATTGCCGAGAAGATCTTCACGCACGATTACGATTGCAAGACCTGCAGGAGCAACGTTCTTCTGTACACCGCCGTAAACAACACCGAACTTTGAAACGTCAAGAGGCTCTGAGAAGAAGCATGATGAAACGTCACAAACAAGCGGAATATCGCCTGTATCGGGAATGTAGTTGTACTTAGTACCGTAGATTGTGTTGTTCATACAATAGTAAACGTAGTCAGCATCCGGACGGAAGCTTTCACGTGTTGTCTTCGGGATGTATGAGAACATCTTGTCTTCTGAAGAAGCGGCAATCTGAACATCGCCGTACTTTTTTGCTTCATTGTAAGCCATCTTTGCCCAACGGCCTGAAATGATAAAGTCAGCCTTGCCTGACTTATTCATAAAGTTAAGAGGAAGAGCAGCAAACTGAGTTGATGCACCACCGTGAACAAAAAGAATTTTATAGTTGTCAGGAACGTTGTAAAGCTCCTTTACGAGCTCGCGTGCACCTTCGATAATTGACTGGAAAACCTTTGAACGGTGTGACATTTCCATAACTGAATGTCCGCAGCCCTGATAGTCAAGCATTTCCTCTGCTGCCTTTTTAAGAACTGCCTCAGGCAACATTGAAGGACCTGCCGAGAAATTGTATACTCTTGCCATAAGAATGCCTCCATATTACATCGGTTCTACCCGATATTTTTATATTATTGCAGAGTATTATACTCCTATTGTTATATTATTGTCAATATAATTTTTTTGTTTTTTAGCAGTAAAAACTGCGGAGCAAAAGTTCCGCAGTTCACTTACTTTAAATTGCTGAAATTCTAAAAATCACATCAAAAAATTCTTTAATAAGTTCTATCAGAATTTCAAAAATATTAAACGATATTTCCGCACTTTCAGACTCAGTTTCGTTTTTGCTGTTTTCTTCTGAATTTTCTTCTTCAACCGAAACAGGCGATTGATCTATAATATCAATATATTCTGTATATGCTGATGATGTTTCAAAAAGCACCTCCGGGCTCAGAGTCTGGTCAACCGAAGCAAGCAGAAGTCCCGCCTCATTAAGCATTCTGATATCGTTTGAATCAATGTATCCATTGTGATTGCAATCCGCTGCCGTATAGCAGACCTTAGCAACACTTTCCTTACTAAGCATACCGTTAGCTAAACAGCTTACAAGAACAGCATCCTCACCGTCATACCAACCATCTCCATTGATATCACCATAAAGAAGGATCGTATATTCACCGATAACTGTGTCTGCCTTTTTAAGATAAGCTTTTGTTCCCGTTCCGAGTCTTCCGCTGCTTTCATATTCCCAAGTATAGCTATCATCTGCAGGTGTAAGATATGATTCAAGCGAAGTCTCACCTGCTCTTATGCCGCTGATTGTGCCCGTGAGATAATTGATCTTTATTCCTTCTCTGACAACGAACCCTGTTGCTTCTATCGCTGCTGTTTCAGTCTTTGAGCAGGAAATGCAAGTGTGTTTCTTTTCCCCTTCTCCGTCAGCGGTCGGCTCTTTTACAAGCTCCCAATCGGAATATATATGTATGCCGTTCGGTTCGATCGTTACATCGTAACTACCGTTGCAACCTGAGCAGGTATATCTGCCCGTACCGTTTTGAGTGCAGGTCGGTTCTTTAACTACACTGTATTTATACTCGTGATCAATCATAGGGATTTTCTGCGATTCAAGTGTAACACCGCAGGTGTCACACAATTTTGCCATTGTTCCGTCTCTCCAGCAGCTTGCAGGTCTTTTTACAACCCAATCTCCCGGTGAATGTCCGTATGCCGCATTTTCCTGCGTTTCAAGAATAGTACGGCAGTCTATGCATCTCTTAATCATAACACCGTTCGATATACAGGTTGTCGGAGTCTGCACTAACCACTCGCCCGGGGTATGCTCTTTTTGAGGCAAAGTCTTCGTCTCAGATATATAACCGCATGCCGGACAGTTTTTAACCGCGTATCCGGTTTGAAAACAGCTTGCTTCAGTTATCGTTCTCCACACACCTTCAGCATGTTCAAGCTTTGCTATCTCTTTCGTTTCAACTATTCCGTCGCACACCGTGCATCTTCTGACCGAAAGCCCCGCTTCTTTACAGCTCGTTTCTTTCTCTGTTTTCCATTCGCCCAGGGTATGGGCTTTCATTGGCAAGAGAATTTCACTTATAATACCGTTACAGTCCTTGCATACAACCCTTTCATATCCCTGATTATAACAATCATCGTATTTTTGAATCACGGTTTCCTGAGTGACGTGGTCGCATGTTGTAACCGAAAATGCTTGTATACAAAAATTTTTACCGTCAATGCTTGAAAAAACACTTTCAGTCTGAAACCATGTTCCATCCCTATAAATCAGGCTCTCTCCCGGAGTTGAAGCTGAATAATCTCCACCTTCTATCGGAACAAGAACATTACCCGAAGAAACCGACATTTCAAGAACAACAGAGAATACGCACCCGTGTTCAAGCGGTACAGCTTCCGGCAAATCTATCGTATGATAACCTATACGAGGTATTTCAACGGTGAAAGACTGAGCCAGCTCACCGCTTGTCGGGTCGTTTGTTTCACCCGGAGACAAATTCACATATATGCTGACATTTACTGTAACATCCTCATTTTCAGTGTATGTTGATACAGCAGTAAGTTCTTCTCTGTATTTCGCAGTAAAAACATTTGCTATTTTTTCAGACGAGGCACTGTTTATCAAATGATCGGCGTCGCTGCCGTTGTGGGTATAATTGTTATCAAATTTTTCAGCCGGTTGAGTTGTAAAACCGCAAAAATCACTGATTGACTTATCGTAATATGAAATCCAGAAATAACCTCCGCCGTTTCCCCAACCTGAACCCCAGCTGTTTTTACACAGCCACGCACCGTTACCCTCGGGTCTGTTGCTGGAATTGAACTTACTCGCAGCAAAGTTATCGTCCCAGCCGATAACCGAAATCACATGATTTGTGGCAGTTTGAATCGGATAATAATATGCTACATAATTGCTTCCGTTTTTAATATACGAATTGGAATCCGCATGATAATACGATGCTGTTATACTGCCGTTATCGATAATCCATTGCTTAACTTCATCCGCGGTGGTACACTGCTCCATCGATCTGATTATAACGCCTGAGCTTGTATTAAATCTGTCCGCATCCGTATAAGTCGGCAATTTTGAAAGCTGCGAAGTTGTTGTCGGATAGTTGGACGTAACCTTGCTTCCGTCTGCTATACCTGCCCAACGTGCGAGCGCTCTTGTTACAAATTCGCAATCGCCGCCAAACTGATATACCTGCGCGCCAACGCCGTTGCCATCCCCGTAGTTGGGATCAGTTTTATCGTTAGTTGCAGTATTTATCGAAAACCACGCAAGATGCGATTCAGAAAAATCCGTTGCGCTCAGTTTCGTGTAACCGTTGACTATGCTGTTTGTTTCCAGAACGCTTGTTGCGGCGAATGCCCAGCAGTTGGACGATGCGCCCTGATTTTTGACCGGCGTAACCAGACTTTTTGAACGGGCATCATACGAAGATGGAATCGTTGACTCGCTCATGGTGCCGAAATTTGTGTCAGGCTTCAGTCTGCCACCTGTCTCCACAACATTTCCGTATTCATCATACACTACCCGTTTGACATAACCCATACCGCCCGGTTGTAGGCTTTCATCATATTCTTCACTGTATGAAGCTGAAGCAGAAACAATAGTAACAGGCATGGCTGAAATTATAATCAACAAGGTAAGGAAAATGCTGAAAAATCTTTTCATATCAAAACCTCCCGAAAACTTCGGTTTATGTCATCATTATATCACTAAAGGAAAAAAAATCAACAAAGCGTTCAACCTGCCGCATATAGCCGATAAACCGACAGATGTTTAATCTAAAATTGCACAAAATCGTGCATAAACAAACGAAATTCAGGCAAATTATGTATATACTGATAAATGTTAATTTTTTGACATGAATTTACTTGCAAAATTTCCCTTTTTAGTATAAAATACTACCTGTAAAAAAATTAAGCGTGGGATATAAGTCCCGTGCAGTTATTTTGAAAGGATGAAAACAATGGATGCACTTAACAAGATGACCGTTGAGGATCTTGAAGTAAGCGGTAAGCGAGTTCTCGTTCGTTGCGACTTCAACGTTCCTCTCAAGGACGGCGTTATCACAAGCGACAAGAGAATTGTTGCTTCACTCCCCTCAATCAAGTACCTTATCGAAAACAATGCGAAGGTTATCCTTTGCTCTCACCTCGGCAGACCGAAGGGTGAATTCAAGCCTGAGTTCTCTCTTGCTCCGGTTGCAGTTCGTCTTTCTGAGCTCCTTGGTAAGGAAGTTAAGATGGCAACAGACGTTGTTGGCGAAAGCGCACAGAGCCTTGCTGCTTCTCTTAACGACGGTGACGTTATGATCATCGAAAACGTTCGTTTCCACAAGGAAGAAACAAAGAACGATCCTGAATTTTCAAAGAAGCTTGCTGACCTTGCTGACCTTTATGTTAACGATGCATTCGGTTCAGCTCACAGAGCTCACAGCTCAACAACAGGTGTAGCAGATTATATTCCCGCAGCTTGCGGTTACCTTATCCAGAAGGAAATCAACTTCATCGGCGGTGCTCTCGCTAACCCGAAGCGTCCCCTCGTTGCTATCCTTGGCGGTGCTAAGGTTTCTGACAAGATCGGTGTTATCACAAACCTTCTTGACAAGTGTGACACAATCATCGTTGGCGGTGGTATGGCTTACACATTCATGAAGTCTCTCGGCCACAACATCGGTACTTCTCTTCTTGAGGCTGACCGTGTTGAAGATGCAAAGCAGATGATGGAAACAGCTAAGGCTAAGGGCGTTAACTTCCTTATCCCCGTTGATAACAAGGCTGGTAAGGAATACGATCCTAACACAGAAGCTATGATCGTTAACAGCGACGATATTCCTGACGGTTGGATGGGTCTTGACATCGGTCCTAAGACACAGGAAATCTTCGCAAACGCTATCAAGGGTAGCGGTACAGTTATCTGGAACGGACCTATGGGCGTTTCAGAGTGGGAAAACTTCGCTCAGGGTACAATCGCAGTTGCTACTGCTGTTGCTGAGTCAGGTGCTATTTCAATTATCGGTGGCGGCGACTCAGTTGCTGCAGTTCAGAAGTTAGGCTTTGCTGACAAGATGTCACACATCTCAACAGGCGGCGGTGCTTCACTCGAATTCCTCGAGGGTAAAGAGCTTCCGGGCATCGTTGCTCTTAACAACAAATAATTGAAAGGACGTCACAAAGATGAACAAATCACTTCGTAAAGCAGTTATCGCAGGTAACTGGAAAATGAACAAGACTCCTGCTGAAGCAACAGCTCTTATCAACGAAATCAAGCCTCTCGTAGCAGATGCTGACTGTGACGTTGTTGTTTGCGTTCCTTATATCGACCTTTTCGCAGCTCTTGAAGCTACAAAGGGTTCAAACATTAAAGTTGGCGCTGAAAACTGCCACTGGGCAGCAAGCGGTGCTTTCACAGGCGAAGTTTCAGCTGAAATGCTTAAGGCTTGCGGCGTTGAGTATGTTATCACAGGTCACTCTGAAAGAAGAACATACTTCGGCGATACAGACGTTACTGTACGTGACCGTACAAGAGCTGCTCTTGACAACGGTATGACAGTTATCCTCTGCGTTGGTGAGTATCTTGAGCAGAGAGAGCAGAACATCACAATGGAAGTTGTTAACTCTCAGGTTAAGATTGCTCTTGCAGGCGTTTCAAAGGAAGAGCTTGACAGAATCATCATCGCTTACGAGCCTGTATGGGCTATCGGCACAGGTAAAACAGCTACAGCTGACCAGGCTGAAGAAGTTTGTGCACTTATCCGTGAAACAATCAAAGAATTATACGACGCTCCTACAGCGGAAAGCATAAGAATTCAGTACGGCGGCAGCATGAACGCAGGAAATGCAGTTGAACTTTTATCAAAGCCCAATATTGATGGCGGTTTAATCGGCGGTGCATCATTAAAAGCACCTGATTTTTCAAAGATTACAAACTGGAACAAATAATAAAAAAGGCTGCTATAGCAGCCTTTTTTAAAGGATAGGAAGAAAGATATGAAAAAACCTTTAGTATTATGTATTATGGACGGCTTCGGCATTAACCCTGAAAAAACAGGTAATGCTGTCGATATAGCCAAAACTCCTAACTTAGATAAGCTTTTTGAAAGCTACCCCAACACCACATTAGAAGCAAGCGGTATGGCGGTAGGTCTTCCCGATGGTCAGATGGGAAACTCTGAAGTAGGTCATACAAACATCGGTGCAGGAAGAATTGTATATCAGGAGCTTACAAGAATTACAAAGTCAATTTCTGACGGCGACTTTTTTGAAAATGAGGCGTTGCTTTCGGCAGTAGAAAACTGCAAAAAGAATGAAAGTTCCCTTCATATTATGGGACTTTTATCTGACGGCGGTGTTCACAGCCATAACACACACATTTACGGCATTGTTGAGCTTGCTAAAAGATGCGGACTTAAAAAAGTTTTCGTTCATTGCTTCTTAGACGGACGCGACGTTCCGCCTTCATCAGGTAAGGATTTTGTTGAAGATTTAGCAAAAGAATTAGACAAAATCGGCGTAGGTAAAATCGCAACCGTAATGGGCAGATACTACGCAATGGACAGAGACAACCGTTGGGACAGAGTAGAAAAAGCATACGATGCTATGGTTAGGGGTATCGGTGAAACGGCAGCTTGCGGAATTTGTGCTGTAGCTAACTCATATTCTAATAACGTAACAGATGAATTTGTACTTCCCACAGTTGTTGTAGAAAATGGTGAACCCGTAGCGAAAATCAGCGAAAACGATAGCGTAATTTTTGCAAACTTCAGACCTGACAGAGCACGTGAAATCACAAGAACAATCGTTGACCCTGAATTTTC